>NZ_JACVVG010000027.1:0-69578 GCF_016647875.1 Pseudomonas sp. S36
GAGCGGCTTCAGCCGCGAACACCGGCGAAGCCGGTGCCACACACCGCGCTGTCTGCTTCGCGGGTAAACCCGCTCCCACAGGGGGTATGGCATGCTTGCTAAATCAGTTTCCTGCGCTACAGCGCAGCCCCTGGGGCAGGGCTGTCCCCTCCCAGCTGGCCGCTTGTCCGGTCTACGCCTTGTGGACTATTCCAGCACCGACCAAAGGCGCCTATGCTCGCCACGGCAAATAACAATTACACGCGTGCGGCGTATCAATACTGTCGGCCGCCCCTTGAGTGGAGCGTAGTTGCTGGGCATCAGGGAGCTTCCATGAATCAGCGTACCAAGCCGGCGCCTTCCGGCTTCAGTGACCAGCAACTGCATACCTTGTTCGAGTTGATCAGCGATGGCGTCTGGGATTGGGACGCCAACACCGGCTACGTTTACCGCAACCCAGGTTGGTACGCCATGCTCGGTTACCCCGTGCATTCCATGGACAACTCGGTGCTCACGTGGGAGAACGTGATCCACCCAGAGGACTACCCCAGGGTGATGGCGCACTTCGATGCATACATCAACCAGCGCAACGAGCGCTACCTGGTCGAGTATCGCTGCCGCTGCAGCGATGGCAGTTACCTGTGGATCGAGGACCGCGGCTATGTCATCGCCCGCAACCCGGATGGCTCGGTAGCCCGCATGCTCGGTGCTCACCGTGACATCGATGCCGGCAAGCGCCAGCTGGCGCAGCTGGAGCGTCGCAACCAGTCGCTCGAAGAGCTGGTTGCCGAGCGCACCCGTGAGTTGTCAAGGGTCAACGAACAGCTGCAACGCCAACTGAACGAGAACCGCGAGCTCGCCGAGCGCGATGCCCTGACCCGTCTTGCCAACCGCTACCGGCTGGAGGATTCGCTCAAGCGTGAGTGTGAGCGTGCCCAGCGCTTTCGCCAGCCGTTTTCGGTCATCGCCATGGACATGGACGACTTCAAGCCCATCAATGACCACTTCGGTCATGCCCGCGGTGATGCCGCCTTGGTGCAGGTGGCCGACACCTTGCGCCACAGCTTGCGCGCTGCAGACCTGCTGGCCCGTTGGGGCGGTGACGAATTCGTGGTGGTACTGCCGCATACCACGCTGCCAGAGGCGAAAAGCCGTGCGGCCCAGTTACGCCAGGGCCTGGCGCAACTGGCGCCGGTGGGGGACTGGCCGCTGACCATGAGCTACGGTGTGGTGCAGTGGCAGGAGGGTGACGACCGCCAGTCGGTGCTGGCGCGGGCCGACAAGGCGCTCTACCGGGCCAAAGGGGCCGGCAAGAACGCCATTGCCGAGTAGCCTGCCAGGCCGCAGGCAAAGGTTAGATGTGCAGTGCGTGCCCCAGGGCGCGCAACGCTGCCTCCTGCACCGCCTCACCCAGCGTGGGGTGGGCATGGATGGTGCCCGCCACGTCTTCCAGGCGTGCGCCCATCTCCAGCGACTGGGCAAACGCCGTGCACAGTTCCGATACCGCCACGCCCACCGCCTGCCAGCCAACAATCAGGTGGTTGTCACGCCGTGCCACCACGCGCACGAAGCCGGCTTTCGACTCCAGGCTCATGGCCCGACCATTGGCGGTAAAAGGGAACTGCGCGACGATGCAGTCCAGGCCCTGTGCCTTGGCCTGTTCTGGTGTCATGCCGGCTACCACCACTTCCGGGTCGGTGAAGCACACGGCGGCGATGGCAGCAGGCTCGAAGCGGCGAGCCTTGCCTGCGATCAGCTCGGCGACCATCTCGCCCTGGGCCATGGCACGGTGGGCCAGCATGGGCTCCCCTGCCACGTCGCCAATGGCCCACACATTGCGCATGCTGGTCTGGCACTGCGCATCGATGGCGATGGCGGCGCCGTTCATCTTCAAATCCAGGCATTGCAGGTTGTAGCCCTGGGTGCGGGGGCGACGACCCACTGCCACCAGTACCCTGTCGGTTTCCAGGCGCAGCAGCGCCCCTTGGCCGTCACGGGCCAGCAGGTTGCCGGCCTCGTACGCTTCGACGCTGTGATTGACGTGCACGGCGATACCCAGCGCCTTGAGCGACTCGGCCACCGGTGCGGTCAGTTCGCTGTCGTAGGTGGGCAGGATGCGTTCACGGGCCTCCACCACGCTGACCTGAGCGCCCAATTTGCGATAGGCGATACCCAGCTCCAGGCCGATGTAGCCCCCGCCCACCACCACCAGGTGACGGGGCAGCGCCTGGGGCGACAGGGCTTCGGTGGACGAGATCACTGCCCCGCCCAGTGGCAGCATGGGCAGTTCGACGCTGCTGGAACCTGTGGCCAGCAACAGGTGTTCGCACTGGATGCGCTGGCCGTCGACCTCCACCTGCTTGCCGTCCAGAATCTTCGCCCAGCCGTGAATCACCTTTACCCCGTGCTTTTTCAGCAAGGCCGCCACACCGGTGGTCAGCCGGTCGACGATACCGTCTTTCCAGGCCACGCTGCGGCTGATGTCGAGCTGCGGCGAGCTGACGCTGATACCCAGTTGCGAGCCCGCTGCGTAGCCGGTGGCGCGGTGGAACTGTTCTGCCACGTGAATCAGCGCCTTCGAGGGAATGCAGCCGATGTTCAGGCACGTGCCGCCCAGTGCCTGCCCCTCGACCAGCACGGTCGGGATGCCCAACTGCCCGGCGCGGATGGCCGCCACGTAGCCGCCAGGGCCGCCGCCGATGATCAGCAGTGTCGTTTGAATGATCGGTTGCATGCTTACTCCACGAACAGGCAGGCGGGTTGCTCCAACAGGCCGCGCACGGCCTGGATGAACAACGCGGCGTCCATGCCATCGACCACCCGGTGGTCGAACGAGCTGGACAGGTTCATCATCTTGCGCACAACGATCTGGCCATCGACCACCACGGGCCGCTCGACCATGCGGTTCACACCAACAATGGCCACTTCCGGCGTGTTCACCACCGGTGTGCTTACGATGCCGCCCAGTGCGCCCAGGCTGGTAAGGGTGATGGTGGAACCGGTCAGCTCATCGCGGCTGGCCTTGTTGGTGCGCGCTGCATTCGCCACCCGTGCGATCTCGCCGGCATTGGCCCACAGGCTGCCGGCCTCGGCGTGGCGCAACACCGGCACCATCAGGCCGTTGTCGCCCTGGGTGGCGATACCCACATGCACCGCCCCGTGGCGGGTGATCACCTGGGCTTCGTCGTCGTAGGTGGCGTTGATCTGCGGAAAATCGCGCAGCGCAACCACCAGTGCACGCACCAGAAACGGCAGCAAGGTCAGCTTGCCGCGGCTGTCGCCATGCTTGGCATTGAGTTGCTGGCGCAGGGCTTCCAGGGCCGTGACGTCGATTTCTTCCACGTAACTGAAATGAGCGACCCGGCGCTTGGCGTCCTGCATGCGCTGGGCGATCTTGCGGCGCAGGCCGATGACCGGCACCTGCTCGCTGTCGGTACGTTTGGCATAACCACCGGGTGCCTGCTCGGCAGCGCTGTGCGGCTTGCTCATGAAACCATCGAGGTCCTCGTGCAGAATGCGCCCGGCCGGCCCGCTGCCGTGCACGTAGCGCAATTCGATGCCGGCATCCAGGGCACGCTTGCGCACAGCCGGTGAGGCCAACGGCTTGTCACCCGCCTGGCGCGGCACCGGGGCGCCAGCCTCATGCTCGGCCGCTTTCTGCGGTGCTGCCTGCACCGCCTGGGGCCTGGCCGCCTCAGGCACTGGCTCGGCGGCCTTGGCCTGCGGCGCGTCCGTGTGGTTGCCGTTGCCCTCCACCTCGATGCGGATCAGTTCACTGCCCACCGGCATCACTTCACCGGGTTGGCCGCCCAACGCCAGTACCTTGCCGCTGACCGGCGACGGGATTTCTACCGTAGCCTTGTCGGTCATGACATCGGCCACCACCTGGTCTTCTGCGATCACGTCGCCGACCTTCACGAACCACTCCACCAACTCCACCTGGGCGATGCCTTCGCCAATGTCCGGCATCTTGATGACGTGCGTACCCATTCAGACCTCCATGACCTTTTTCAATGCCGCGCCTACCCGTGAAGGGCCGGGGAAGTACGCCCATTCCTGGGCGTGCGGGTAGGGGGTATCCCAGCCGGTCACGCGCTGGATCGGCGCTTCCAGGTGGTGGAAGCAGTGCTCCTGCACCAGCGACACCAGCTCGGCGCCAAAACCGCAGGTGCGGGTGGCTTCGTGCACCACCACGCAACGACCGGTCTTTTTCACCGAGTCGACGATGGTGTCCAGGTCCAGCGGCCACAGGCTGCGCAGGTCGATCACTTCCGCGTCGACACCGGTTTCCTCCGCAGCAACCTGGGCAACGTACACCGTGGTGCCGTACGTAAGCACCGTCACATCACTGCCCGGGCGGGTGATGACGGCCTTGTCCAGCGGCACGCTGTAGTAGCCATCGGGCACGGCGCTTTGCGGGTGCTGGGCCCACGGTGTTACCGGGCGGTCGTGGTGGCCGTCGAATGGCCCGTTGTACAGCCGTTTGGGTTCGAGGAAGATGACCGGGTCGTCGCACTCGATCGAGGCGATCAGCAGGCCTTTGGCGTCGTAAGGGTTGGAGGGCATGACGGTGCGCAGGCCGCATACCTGGGTGAACATCGCCTCCGGGCTCTGGCTGTGGGTCTGGCCACCGTAGATGCCGCCGCCGCAGGGCATGCGCAGGGTCAGCGGTGCGATGAATTCGCCGGCAGAGCGGTAACGCAGGCGCGCCATTTCCGACACGATCTGGTCAGACGCGGGGTAGAAATAGTCGGCGAACTGGATCTCCACAACGGGGCGCAGGCCGTAGGCCCCCATGCCCACCGCCGTGCCGACGATGCCACTCTCCGAGATCGGCGCATCGAACACCCGGGCCTTGCCGTATTTGTTCTGCAGGCCTTCGGTGCAGCGGAACACGCCGCCGAAGTAGCCGACGTCCTGCCCGTACACGACCACGTTGTCGTCGCGCTCAAGCATGATGTCCATGGCCGAGCGCAGGGCCTGGATCATGGTCATGGTGGTGGTGGCCATGGCGGTTTCCGGGTTGATGCCGTTGGTATGGTCGTTCATCTCAAACCCCCAGTTCCTGGCGTTGACGGCGCAGGTGGTCGGGCATGTCCTTGTACACGTCCTCGAACATCGAGGCCGCGCTCGGGATGTGGCCGTTGGCCAGCGTGCCGTACTGCTCGGCTTCCTTCTGCGCGGCCAGCACGGCCGCTTCGAACTCGGCCGTGGTGGCCTGGTGTTCTTCCTCGGACCAGTGGCCGGTCTTGATCAGGTGCTGCTTCAGGCGGGCGATCGGGTCGCCCAGCGGGAAATGGCTCCAGTCGTCAGCGGGGCGGTACTTGGACGGGTCGTCGGAGGTGGAGTGGGGGCCGGCGCGGTAGGTGACCCATTCGATCAGGCTCGGGCCCAGGCCGCGACGGGCGCGCTCGGCCGCCCAGCGCGAGGCCGCGTACACCGCGATGAAGTCGTTGCCGTCCACCCGCAGCGAGGCAATGCCACAGCCCACGCCGCGCCCGGCAAAGGTGGTGGACTCGCCCCCGGCGATGGCCTGGAAGGTCGAGATCGCCCACTGGTTATTGACCACGTTGAGGATTACGGGGGCGCGGTAGACGTGGGCAAAGGTGAGGGCGGTGTGAAAATCCGATTCTGCGGTGGCGCCATCGCCGATCCAGGCTGAGGCGATCTTGGTATCCCCCTTGATCGCCGAAGCCATCGCCCAGCCCACCGCCTGCACGAACTGGGTGGCCAGGTTGCCGCTGATGGTGAAGAAACCTGCCTCGCGCACCGAGTACATGATCGGCAGCTGGCGGCCTTTGAGCGGGTCACGTTCGTTGGACAGCAACTGGCAGATCATGTCGACCAGTGACACGTCGCGGGCAATCAGGATGCTTTGCTGGCGGTAGGTGGGGAAGCACATGTCGGTGCGGTTCAGCGCCAGCGCCTGGGCGCTGCCGATGGCTTCCTCACCCAGGCTCTGCATGTAGAAGGACATTTTTTTCTGGCGCTGGGCGACCACCATGCGGCTGTCGAAGATACGCGTCTTGAGCATGGCTCGCATACCTTGGCGCAGCACCTGCGGGTCGATGCCCTCGGCCCACGGGCCCTGGGCATTGCCGTGCTCGTCCAGCACGCGCACCAGGCTGCCCGAAAGGTCGGAGGTGTCGGCAGCGTCCACATCGACGGGAGGTTTACGGACCTGGCCCGCGTCGTTCAGGCGCAGGTAGGAAAAATCGGTCTGGCAGCCTGGCCGGCCTGTAGGCTCGGGCACATGCAAACGCAGGGGGGCGTACTCGTTCATGCTGTTTACGCTCGCTCGGGGTATTTGTTTTTGTGAGCTTTGAAGCGGTCGCGGCTGAGCACCGGCTTGTGACCAGTAGGTCAGCGTCACCTACATGGTAGTTGCCCTGCTGGAGAATTTTTCTCTCTAGTTGATTGCCTTTACCGAACAGGCCAGATAAACATTCCGCATAAACACAATAAACCGGTGATTTTGTCTCATGCGCAAACTCGATCGTACCGATATCGGCATCCTCAACAGCCTGCAGGAAAACGCCCGCATCACCAATGCCGAGCTGGCTCGCTCGGTCAACCTGTCACCCACGCCGTGCTTCAACCGCGTGCGGTCGATGGAAGAACTGGGGGTGATTCGCCAGCAGGTCACGCTGCTGTCGCCTGAGGTGCTGGGGCTTGATGTGAATGTGTTCATCCATGTCAGCCTGGAAAAACAGGTCGAGCAGTCTCTGCACCGCTTCGAGGAAGAAATTGCCGAGCGCCCCGAAGTGATGGAGTGCTACCTCATGACCGGCGACCCGGACTACCTGTTGCGCGTGCTGCTGCCCAGCATCCAGGCCCTGGAGCGGTTTCTGGATTACCTCACGCGCTTGCCGGGCGTGGCCAATATCCGCTCAAGCTTTGCCTTGAAGCAGGTGCGTTACAAGACCGCGTTGCCGCTGCCGCCAAATGGTCTGACCTTGCGCGAATAACGGTGGTCCAAGGCTGTCGGCGCCCTACGGCGCCCGACACTATTGTGATTCGCAAGCGGGGCCTGCAAACCGGCAATATTTGCCATTATGCTGCTAGCACCCACCGCCCGTTGACGAGGGAGCCTGAAGGGACGTATGCGCACTATCTGGAAGCCGTTTCAGTCGTTGTATTTTGCTGCGCTGATGATGTTGATCGGCTCGGGCCTGCTCAGTACCTACCTGGCCTTGCGCCTGGCGGCCGACCATGTCGACAGCCTGTGGGTGGGTGCGCTGATGGCGGCCAACTACTTTGGCCTGGCCGTGGGCGGCAAGGTCGGCCACCGGCTGATCGGCCGGGTAGGGCACATCCGCGCCTACGCCACCTGTGCCGGTATCGTCGGTGCGGCGGTGCTGGGCCACGGCCTGACCAACTGGCTGCCGGCCTGGGTGGGGCTGCGCATGATCGTCGGCCTCGGCATGATGTGCCAGTACATGGTCATCGAAAGTTGGCTGAACGAGCAGGCGGACGTCAAATACCGTGGTGCCGTGTTCAGCGGGTACATGATCGCGTCTTATCTGGGCCTGGTACTTGGCCAGTTGATCCTGGTGGTACACCCAGAGCTCGGCCCTGAATTGCTGATGTTGGTGGCGATGTGTTTTGCCCTGTGCCTGGTGCCGGTCGCCATGACCCGCCGCATCCACCCCGCACCGTTACGGCCGGCCCCCATGGAGCCCAGGTTCTTCATCAAGCGGGTGCCGCAGTCGCTCAGTACCGTATTGGGGGCGGGGCTGATCGTTGGCTCGTTCTATGGCCTCGCGCCCCTGTACGCGGCCAGCCAGGGGCTGAGCACCGAGCAGGTCGGCCTGTTCATGGGTAGCTGCATTTTCGCTGGCCTGGTGGTGCAGTACCCCTTGGGCTGGTTGTCCGACCGCTACGACCGGGCCGTGCTGATCCGCAGTGTGGCAGGCGGGCTGGCGCTGGTGGCAGCGCCGTTGGCCATTCTGCCCAGCGTGCCGTTGGAGTTGTTGTTCGGTATCGGCTTTCTGGTGTCGCTGCTGCAGTTCTGCCTGTACCCGCTGGCAGTTGCGTTTTCCAACGACCATGTGGAAAGCGAACGGCGCGTGTCGTTGACGGCCATGCTGCTGGTCACCTATGGCGTGGGGGCATGTATCGGCCCGTTGGCGACCGGCGTGCTGATGAAGCTGCTGGGTGTGCAGATGCTGTATGCCTTCTTCGTGTTCTTCGCCCTGGTGCTGGTATGGCGTATCCGCCCGAAAGCGGTTACCGGGCTGCACCAGGTTCAGGACGCGCCACTGGGCCACGTGGCAATGCCGGCCGCTGGCTCGCCGCTGTCGGCAGCACTGGACCCACGGGTGGATGGGCAGACGGTGCAGGATGTGATGCAGGCCCCGGTGGCAGCAGAAGACACCGAAGCCCCGGAAAAGCAACCGGAGCAATCCGCGAACGATATGGAGTCTGCCAGATAGGGAAGGTGCGGCGCGCCTGAACCCGTCGGCCTTCTGGCGACGGGTTCAGGCGCGAAGCCCCTGCTGAGGGGCCGGTGTTTGCGGGTGAACCCTTCAGCCCTCAATAGTCGTCTTTGTCGAACCGCCGTGCTTCGCGCTGCAGTTGGTACACAAAACTTTCCACCTTGCGCTGCGCAGGGCCGCTCAGGTTATGGAAGCGCACGCCGGCAAACGTGGTGTTGATGCGTTCTTCGTAATGCAGGTGGCGCAACTCGACCATGGTGTCGACCAGGCCAAGCGGGCTGCCCGCCTTGAACCGCTCGTACACTTGCCCCAGTTGCAGGCGGTCTTCGACATTGCCGTCGAAACGCAGCTTGCAGCCCGTGGCCGACACGTCCAGCAGTTTGCCGCGCAGGGCGCCGTTGCCTTTGAGGTGGCTGCCGTCGAGGATGATGTCGACCAGTTGCGACAGTTTCAGCGCGGCGCGGAAGGCGTTGCGGCGCTGGTGGTAGGTCATCTCGACCGGCAGGGCACCCACGTAGCAGCGGTGCCCGTTGACTTCGCTGATCTTCAGCGCATGGTTGCATTCCCAGGCGATACGCACGCCATCATGGAAACCTTCGACGCGAAAGTGCTCGCCGTTCTCGATGAACTTCTCGCCATCGCGGGGGATCATTTCATCCAATGCCAGGGTGTTGCTTTCACGGTCCACGTGCACCACGTAACTCTGGAAGCGGTGGCCGCGGTCGTGGAAGGTGATGATCAGTGGGTCGTGGCTTTCCTGAAGCTGCCGCAGGTTGGCCGCAATTTCCAAAGGGGTGGTCAACACCTTTGGCGGTTGCGGGGCATCGGATTCATTGAACACGGCTTATCGGTCTCCAGGCAAAAGCGACACAGGCAAATTAGCGGCATTTTGCCAGTATGTACGGTGCCTTGATAGAAAAATCACACTTGGTTGAGGGCGCGCGGCTTGGCCAGAGGTGAGGTGTTGCCGCGGCTGTTGTACAGCGATGGAGAATCGCCGCCCATGAGGATACGCACCTGGTTGTTGGTGACGTGTTGCTGGACCTGAATGATGCGGCCGTTGGTCTGGTTGACCTGTTGGCAGGCTTCCATCAACTGCGAGAGCATGTCCAGGCGCTGCAGCATGGCCTCGCCATGCACGGAAGTGTCAGCGACTGCCTGCACGCCGGCCCTGTCTGCACTCAACCCCAGGCTGGCCAGCAACTGGCTGCGGCGCTGGCCGTGCTGTTCGAGCAGAATGATCAACGACTGCTTGCGAGCGAGAATCTGCTCCAGCAAGGGCATGTCGCGACCATGCAGGGCCACCGCCTCGTTCTGCAGCAACTCGAGCAGCTCCTGCATGGGGGCGATGTCTTCTTCGATCAGTTGCAGCAGGGTAGTGTCGTGCATGGCTAACTCTTGGTTTTTCAAGCGTCCATGAAGTCAGCGCACCGAGCGGTCAGCGCTGTGCTTCAAAATTCAGCAGCTTGCTGGCAACCCGGCCGGCATCGACCTGGTAGCTGCCGTCGGCGATGGCCTGTTTCAGCTCGGCCACACGGGCGTTGTTGACCACGGGCTCATCACGCAGCTTGTCGCTGATCTTTTGCAATTGTTGGGCCTCAGGGCTCAGGTGCACCGTCTCGCCACTGGCGCTGGTGTCTTTTACCGCTTCCTGGCTGGCCGCCGGTTTTTCGGCGCTGCCGGGTGCGCTGTTACCGCGCACACCGCCCGTTACGGACGGGGAATTATTCAAACGACTGAAGTCGATGACCATGATCAGAAACCTCTGGGTTTATGGACGCTTGCCTTGTTTTCGGCCAACCCGCAATAAACTTTAGGCACAAAATGCGTGGCCGGCGTTCCATCAGCACACAACCCGATTTCTGACACAGTTTAGAAAAAGCGCCTCCTCACCGCCAGTACCCTTCGGCCGCTGGCCTACATGCTCACCTCGACCTGGCCCGGGCCGGTCACCATGGCTTTTACCACGCGCTTGGAATTGAGGTTGCGCACCCGTATCTGTTCACTGAGGCCTCCCTTGCTCAAGGCTTCACCCGGCATGCGCACGCTCAGGCTGCCGCTGCGGGCCACGATTACCACGTGGTCGCCTTTGCGCACCACTTCGGCCTGCTCAAGGTGTTGCGGGGTCAGTACCTGGTCGATCACCGTGGGCCGCAGCATTTTCATGCCCACCGCCTGGTCCAGTTCAGTCAGAAAGCCTTGGCCCAGCGTGCCTACATCGCGTTCGCGCAGGGCAACATCGCCGGCGCCCACCACGTTGTCGCGCCTGAGGGGGCGGGTGACCACCACCACGTCCCGGAACAGGCGCACGGTTGCCGGCACGAATACCGTCCATGGCGCCGCGCTGTCGCAGCGCACGCGCACGGTCACCCGGCCAAGCGGTACGTTGGGGCTTTCCAGTGACGCGTCAAGCGCCTGACTGCACAGTGGCATGCGCAGGCGAGGGTCCAGCGGGTTGACCTGGATTTCGTAACGCCCCGCCGTCTGGGTGGTGGCCAGATAATCTTCAACGGTGAATTCAAGAAACCCTTGGGTGACACCGATAAGCTGTTCAGGCATGGTGAACGCGTCCGCCAACGTGCGAACAGGCACCAGCAGGCACAGCGTGGCCAGCAAGCCGGTCAGCAGGCGCGTCAGTCGTCGGGAAAATGTCGTTTTCGTGTACATGGCGCTCAAAAAAGCAAAGCCCGTGCCGACTCACCTGGTGAGTTGCAACGAATGGCTGAAAGGTTAAGGAGTCTGGCATGGCGGGGGTTATGGATTCGGTCAACCAGCGCACGCAGCTGGTAGGGCAGAATCGCCTGGAACTGCTGCTGTTTCGCCTCAATGGCGAGCAGCTTTATGGCATCAACGTTTTCAAGGTCAGAGAAGTGCTGCAGTGCCCTGCACTGACCCTGCTGCCCAAGGCCCACCCTGTGGTACGGGGTGTGGCCAACATTCGCGGGGCGACCATCCCGATCCTCGACCTGTCGATGGCCACCGGTTTGCGGCCGCTGCAGGAAGACACGCGCAGCAGCTTCGTGATCATCACCGAGTACAACACCAAGACCCAGGGCTTTCTGGTGCATTCGGTAGAGCGCATCGTCAACATGAACTGGGAGGAGATCCATCCGCCACCCAAGGGCACTGGCCGCGACCATTACCTGACTGCCGTCACCCGTGTGGACAACCGCATGGTCGAGATCATCGACGTGGAAAAGGTACTGGCCGAGGTGGCGCCGTCTTCGGAGTCGGTGTCCGCCGGGGTGGTGGACGCCGAGGTGCAGGACAAGGCCGTGCTGCTGCGGGTGCTCACCGTCGACGATTCTTCGGTGGCGCGCAAGCAGGTCAGCCGTTGCCTGCAAACGGTCGGTGTGGAGGTTGTGGCACTAAATGATGGTCGCCAGGCTCTCAACTACCTGCACCAACTGGTGGAGGAGGGCAAGAAGCCCGAAGAGGAGTTCCTGATGATGATCTCCGACATCGAAATGCCGGAGATGGACGGCTACACCTTGACCGCAGAAATCCGCAGCGACCCACGCATGCAAAAACTGCATATCTGCCTGCATACTTCGCTGTCCGGGGTATTCAACCAGGCGATGGTGAAAAAAGTGGGCGCCGACGACTTCCTGGCCAAGTTCAGGCCGGATGACCTGGCCCAGCGTGTGGTCGACCGGATCAAGGCAACGCATTGAAAGCAGCCGGGGCGAGCCCCCGGCCACAGTGATTGAAAAGAGGCGGCAGTAGTGTCTACGGGTAATTTGGATTTCGAACAGTTCCGGGTATTCCTGGAGAAAGCCTGTGGCATTCTGCTGGGCGAGAATAAGCAGTACCTGGTGTCCAGCCGTCTCAACAAGTTGATGGAACAGCAGGGCATCAAGAGCCTGGGCGAGCTGGTGCAGCGTATCCAGACCCAGCCACGCAGCGGCCTGCGCGAACAGGTGGTGGATGCGATGACCACCAACGAAACCTTGTGGTTTCGCGATACCTACCCGTTCGAGGTGCTGAAGAACAAGGTCATCCCCGAGTTCATCCGCGCCAACCCTGGGCAACGCCTGCGCATGTGGTCGGCCGCGTGCTCGTCGGGGCAGGAGCCGTACTCCATTTCGATGGCCATCGACGAGTTCGAACGCAGCAATCTGGGCCAGCTGAAAATGGGGGCGCAAATTGTCGCCACCGACCTGTCAGGCACCATGCTGACCAACTGCAAGACCGGCGAGTACGACAGCTTGGCCATCGCCCGCGGCCTGTCCCAGGAGCGCTTGCAACGGTACTTCGAGACCAAGGGGCCAGGGCGCTGGGCGGTCAAGCCCGCGATCCGCAGCCGGGTCGAATTCCGCTCGTTCAACCTGCTGGACAGCTACGCCAGCCTCGGCAAGTTCGATGTGGTGTTCTGCCGCAACGTGCTGATCTACTTCTCGGCCCAGGTGAAGAAAGACATTCTGCTGCGCATTCACAGCACGCTGAAGCCGGGCGGGTACCTGTTCCTGGGTGCCTCCGAAGCCCTTAACGGCCTGCCTGACCACTACCAGATGGTGCAATGCAGCCCGGGCATCATCTACCAGGCCAAATAAGGTACTGCAGGCCGGCAACCAGGGTTGTCGGCCTTTTTCGTTGCAGGTGCTGTCAATTTTTTGTTTTGCCGCTTTTGGCGCTCTGTAATTGCCGCTTTCGGCACGCCTGGCGGCAGCCCTTTGCCGCTTTTCTGGCATCGCGGTTGGCGCACTTCTCGCGTAGCCCCCCTATCTAAAGGCTTTCGGCTGATTGGCACAGCCTTTGCTATAGCTTGCTCAACGTAATTCCGGTCAACCTCTGAAGGTTTCCCCGATATGAGCATCAGCTTCGACAAGGCGCTTGGTATCCACGAGAAGGCCCTGGGCTTCCGCGCCCAGCGTGCCGAGGTACTGGCCAACAACATCGCCAACGCCGACACGCCCAACTACAAGGCCCGTGACATGGATTTCGCCTCGGTGCTGGCTGCCGAGAGCGAGAAACAGCAGAACAACGGGCGCATCGGCCTGGAGCGGACCAACAGCCGGCACATCGAAGCCGAAGGCATGGCACTGGCAGACGACAGCCTCAAGTTCCGCACGCCGGCGCAGCCCTCGATCGACCAGAACACCGTGGATGCGCAGATCGAGCAGTCCAACTACACCGAGAATGCCATCGGCTTCCAGGCCAGCTTCACGCTGCTCAACAGTAAATTCAAAGGGCTGGTTTCGGCCCTGCGGGGAGAATGACCATGTCGCTGTCCAGTGTCTTCAACATTGCCGGTAGCGGCATGAGCGCGCAGAACACGCGCCTGAACACCGTTGCCTCCAACATCGCCAACGCCGAAACCGTGTCTTCGAGCATCGACCAGACCTACCGCGCCCGTCACCCGGTGTTCGCCACCACGTTCCAGAACGCGCAGGCCGGCAGCAGCCAGTCGCTGTTCGAAGACCAGGGCGAAGCCGGGCAGGGCGTGCAGGTGACCGGCATTGTCGAGGACCAGAGCAACCTGGAGGCACGCTACGAGCCGAACCATCCAGCCGCCAACAAGGACGGGTATGTGTACTACCCCAACGTCAATGTGGTGGAAGAGATGGCTGACATGATTTCTGCCAGCCGTGCGTTCCAGACCAATGCCGAGCTGATGAACACCGCCAAAAGCATGATGCAGAAGGTCCTGACCCTGGGCCAGTGATAGGAAGCCGACATGACCACCACCAACTCCACGGCTGACGTCGGTAGTGCCTACCTGACGTCGCTGCAGCAACAGCAAAGCAAGAACAACAGCAACACCGGTGCGGCCGGCAGCGCCCTGGGCAAGGACGCGTTCCTGCAGTTGCTGGTTACCCAGATGAAAAACCAGAACCCGCTCGATCCGCAGCAGAACGGCGAGTTCGTGGCCCAGTTGGCACAGTTCAGCAGCCTTGAAGGTATTCAGACGCTCAACAGTTCGGTGACCTCCATCGCGGCTGCGTTCCAGTCCTCCCAGGCCTTGCAGGCCTCATCACTGGTGGGCCGCAACGTGATGGTGCAAACCGACAAAGCCATGGTGGACACCAGCAAGGACATGAAAGGCTCGGTGAACCTGACCGCGTCCAGCACCGCCACTTCGGTGGGGGTGTACGACAAGGATGGCAAGCTGGTGCGCACGCTCGAGCTGGGTAGCCAGGCGGGCGGCAAGGTCGATTTCACCTGGGATGGCAAGGACGACGACGGCAAGGCGCTGGCGGCGGGCACCTATTCGTTCAAGGCCACGGCCTCGGTCGACGGCACGGCCACCGCCATGACCACCAACCTGCCGGCCAGTGTCACCAGCGTGACCATGGGCAGCAATGGCGCAGAAATGACGCTCAACCTCGCCGGGCTGGGCAGTGTTCCGCTCTCCAAAATCCAGAGCATCGGCATCTAGGGCCTTCAGCAACCTTCAGGAGTTAGCACATGTCTTACAACATCGGCCTTAGCGGCCTCAACGCAGCAAACAAGGCCCTGAACGTCACCGGCAACAACATTGCCAACGTCGCCACCACCGGCTTCAAGTCTTCCCGTGCCGAATTCGCCGACCAGTATTCCAGCTCCATTCGGGGTACCAGCGCCGGGCGCACCACTATCGGTACCGGGGTGACCACTGCGGCGGTGTCGCAGCGCTTCACTTCGGGCAACATCAACGGCACCGGCCAGGCGCTGGACATGGCCATCGATGGCAACGGCTTTTTTGCCCTGAACGACAACGGCTCGAAAATCTACACCCGCGCCGGTGCGTTCTACAGCGACAAGCAGGGCTTCGTGGTCAACTCGTCCGGTGCGAACCTGCAAGGGTACGCCGTGGATGCCAACGGCCAGATCATCCAGGGTGTGCTGACCAACCTGCAAATCGACACCGCCAACCTGACCCCCAAGGCCACTGGCAAGATCGAGCAGACCATCAACCTGAAGTCCAGCGATGCGGCGCCCACCGTTACCCCGTTCGACCCGTCCGATGTGAAAAGCTACAACTACACGTTCAGCAGCGACGTGTATGACAGCCAGGGCAATGCGCATCAGCTGAACCAGTACTTCCTCAAGGACGATGCATCCAACTCCTGGAAGATGTACACCACCATCGACGGCCGCAACCCTACCGACCCGACCTCGACCCAGCCGCTGATCAATAACCTGCCGTTCAAGTCCGACGGTACGCTGAACGCCGATGGCCTCACTGCAGGGCCGGTGACGGGCGGCCTGAGCGTAAACGCCAACAAAACCTTCAACCTCGACAACTGGGTCCCTGCGCAGAAAAACGCTGCCGGCCAGTGGTCGTCCAATGGCGCCACCGCCAGCACCGGTGGCATCAGCCTGGACATGCTCAAGACCACCCAGTACAACGCGGCCTCCGCCGTAACTGCCAAGAACCAGGACGGTTTCGCCACCGGTGAGCTGTCGGGTTTGAACGTCGACAAGAGCGGTGTGCTGTTTGCCAGCTTCACCAACGGCCAGAACAAGGTCATTGGCCAGGTGGCCGTCGCCAGCTTCGCCAACATGCAGGGCCTTACCCCGATTGGCGGTACCAACTGGCAGGAGTCCTACTCGTCGGGCGTGCCGGTGATCGGTGCGCCAGACACCGGCACCCTGGGCCAGATTGCCGGCGCTTCGCTGGAAGACTCCAACGTCGACCTCACCGGTGAGCTGGTCAACCTGATCAAGGCCCAGAGCAACTACCAGGCCAACGCCAAGACCATCTCCACTGAAAGCACCATCATGCAGACCATCATCCAGATGAGCTGAGTGAGGTAGCGCCCCCGGGGGCCCGGCGGCGGTTGGAGGGGTATTTAATGAACAAGGCATGGGCGCTGGCCCTGCTCACGGCCCTGGGGGTTGGCGTGGCCCTATCGGCCTATGCGGCCCCCAGGCCTTTCTATCTTTGGCAGAGCGTGGCCACCGGCCGCTATTTCTGCACCGAGAACAATCCGGGCCCAGGCTGGATGAAGTTTTCGGGGCCTTACAACAACGCGGCCTGCCGCGATCAGTGATGCAACCTGCCTTCTGCAGCCCGACGACAACAAACTGACACTGCTTAGCCCTGAACGGGCTGTAGCGCCCGATTTTAACGGCTTGCAAAGCTGGTTCGATTATTGCTTTACCCTGCCCAGGTGACAGCGCGGCAGTGGCGCGCGGAGGAAATGCTGTGGACAAACTGCTTTATGTGGCCATGACCGGTGCCAGCCAGAATGCCCTGGCGCAAAAGGCTCATGCCAACAACCTGGCGAACGTATCCACCAACGGTTTTCAACGGGACCTGGAACAGGCCCGCTCGATGCCGGTGTTTGGTGACAGCTTTCCGGCGCGTGCTTTTGCCATGACCGAGCGCCCGGCAACCGACTTCAGCGAAGGGCCGATGGTGGAAACCGGCCGTGACCTGGATGTGGCGGTTACCGGCAAAGGGTTTATCGCCGTGCAGGCCCCTGATGGCAGCGAAGCGTACGTGCGCACCGGCAGCCTGAACATCGACGCCCTGGGCGTGCTGCGTGCCGGCAACGGCATGCCGGTGATCGGTAATGGCGGCCCTATCGCTATCCCGCCCGAGCAGAAGGTGGAAGTGGGTGAAGACGGCACCATCAGTATCCGCTCCATGGATGAAGGCCCACGGGTGATGGCTGAAGTGGACCGCATCAAGCTGGTCAACCCGGACGCCAAAGGCATGACCAAAGGGCTGGACGGCTTGATCCATACCGCTTCCGGGCGGCCCGCCGATGCCGACGTCAATGTGCGGGTGGTGTCGGGTTTTCTGGAAGGCAGCAACGTCAACGCCGTCGAGGAAATGACCTCGGTGCTGGCGTTGTCCAGGCAGTTCGAACTGCACGTCAAGATGATGAACACGGCCAAGGAAGGCGACGAAGCCATGGCTCGGGTTTTGCAAATCGGCTAATCACATTTGAACGGGTGCCGTAAAACAGGCGCGCGAGGAGAACACACATGCTTCCAGCCCTTTGGGTCGCCAAGACGGGTTTGTCCGCCCAGGATACCAACCTGACGGTCATTTCCAACAACCTGGCCAACGTGTCCACCACCGGCTTCAAGCGGGACCGTGCCGAGTTCCAGGACCTGCTGTACCAGATCCGTCGCCAGCCTGGCGCCCAGTCGACCCAGGACAGCGAACTGCCTTCCGGCCTGCAGGTGGGTACTGGTGTGCGCATCGTCGGCACCCAGAAGAGCTTCGTGGCCGGCAGCCTGCAGACCACCGAGAACCCTCTGGACATGGCGGTCAACGGCCGTGGCTTCTTCCAGATCCTGCAACCTGACGGCACCGTTTCGTACACCCGTGACGGCACCTTCCACCTGAACTCCGATGGCCAGATCGTCACCGCCAACGGTTACGCGCTGGAGCCTGCGGTGGTGGTGCCCAACGACGCACAGACCTTCACCGTGGGCCAGGACGGCACCGTGTCGATCACCACTGCCGGCAATCCGGCTGCACAGGTGATCGGCAACATCCAGACCGCCGACTTCATCAACCCGGCCGGCCTGCAGGCCATCGGCGGCAACCTGTTCCTGGAAACCGCGGCCAGTGGCGCGCCCCAGGTGGGTACCCCGGGCCTGAACGGCTTCGGTACCACCCTGCAGCAAACCCTGGAGAACTCCAACGTCAGCACCGTGGAAGAACTGGTCAACATGATCACCACCCAGCGTGCCTACGAGATGAACTCCAAGGTGATCTCCACCGCCGACTCCATGCTGCAGTTCGTGACCCAGCAGCTGTAACCCTTGCAACCCCGTTGCACCCGTGAGGTAAGCATCATGAATCGTCTGTTGTCCGTTTTCGCCCTGGGCGGGGCGGTGTTGCTGGCAGGTTGTGTCGCCCCGGTGGCCAAGCCCAACGACCCGTACTATGCGCCGGTACTGCCGCGCACCCCATTGCCGGCAGCGGCCAACAACGGCTCGATCTACCAGGCCGGGTTCGAACAGAACCTGTATGGCGACCGCAAGGCCTTCCGCGTGGGTGACATCATCACCATCACGCTGAATGAACGCACCTCGGCCAGCAAGAACGCCGGCTCGCAGATCCAGAAGAACAGCAAGGCCAACCTGGGCCTTACGTCGCTGTTCGGTGGCAAGCCCAATACCAACAACCCATTCGGCGGTGGCGACCTGTCGCTGGACGCCGGCTACAGCGGCGACCGCACCACCAAGGGCGACAGCAAGGCCACCCAGGGCAACACCCTGACCGGTTCGGTGACCGTCACCGTGGCCGAGGTGCTGCCCAACGGCATCATCGCCGTGCGCGGCGAGAAGTGGCTGACCCTCAATACCGGTGAAGAACTGGTGCGCATCGCCGGCCTGATCCGGGCGGATGACATCGCCACCGACAACACCGTACCGTCCACCCGGGTAGCCGATGCGCGCATCACCTATTCCGGTACCGGCTCGTTCGCCGACGCCAGCCAGCCCGGCTGGCTGGACCGCTTCTTCATGAGCCCGCTTTGGCCCTTCTGAGTACACAGACCATGCTCAACCTGAGGCAGCTGATTGCCGCAACCTTGCTCCTGTCCTGCGCCTTTGCCGCGCAGGCCGAGCGCTTGAAGGACATCGCCAGTATTTCCGGCGTGCGCTCCAACCAGCTGATCGGTTACGGCCTGGTGGTGGGGCTCAACGGCACGGGTGACCAGACCACCCAGACGCCGTTCACCCTGCAAACCTTCAACAACATGCTGTCGCAGTTCGGTATCAAGGTGCCGGCCGGTTCTGGCAACGTGCAGTTGAAGAACGTGGCGGCGGTGTCGGTGCACGCTGACCTGCCGGCGTTCGCCAAGCCGGGCCAGGTGGTGGACATTACGGTGTCGTCGATCGGTAACTCCAAGAGCCTGCGCGGCGGCAGCCTGCTGATGACGCCGCTCAAGGGTATCGACGGCAACGTCTACGCCATCGCCCAGGGCAATCTGGTGGTGGGCGGTTTCGACGCCGAGGGCCGTGACGGGTCCAAGATCACCGTCAACGTACCGTCTGCTGGCCGTATTCCAGGCGGGGCCAGTGTCGAGCGTGCAGTGCCGAGCGGGTTCAACCAGGGCAATACCCTCACCCTGAACCTGAACCGCCCCGACTTCACCACCGCCAAGCACATCGTCGACAAGGTCAACGAACTGCTCGGCCCAGGCGTGGCCCAGGCGCTGGACGGTGGTTCGGTGCGGGTCAGCGCGCCCATGGACCCCAGCCAGCGGGTGGACTACCTGTCGATTCTGGAAAACCTCGAAATCGACCCCGGCCAGGCCGTGGCCAAGGTCATCATCAACTCGCGTACCGGTACCATCGTCATCGGCCAGAACGTCAAGGTGTCGCCTGCGGCGGTCACCCACGGCAGCCTGACCGTCACCATCACCGAAGACCCTATCGTCAGCCAGCCAGGGCCGCTGTCCAACGGCCAGACCGCCGTGGTGCCGCGCTCCCGGGTGAATGCCGAGCAGGAAGCCAAGCCGATGTTCAAGTTCGGCCCGGGTACCACGCTGGATGAAATTGTCCGGGCGGTGAACCAGGTGGGCGCAGCGCCCGGTGACTTGATGGCCATCCTTGAAGCCCTGAAACAGGCCGGTGCGTTGCAAGCCGACCTGATCGTGATCTGAGGACGCCAGTGATGAACAGCAAGAGCCTGGTGTCTGGCAGTGGCGACAGTGGTGCCTTCACCGACCTCAACCGCCTCAACGCCCTCAAGCACGGTGACCGCGACAGCGCCGCCAACGTGCGCAAGGTGGCCCAGGAATTCGAATCGCTGTTCATCAGCGAAATGCTCAAGGCTTCGCGCAAGGCCAGCGACGTGCTGGCCGACGACAACCCGATGAACACCGAGACGGTGAAACAGTACCGCGACATGTACGACCAGCAGCTGGCCGTGAGCATGTCCCGCGAGGGCGGTGGCATCGGCCTGCAGGATGTACTGGTGCGCCAGTTGACCAAGAGCCGTGGCGCGTCTGCCAACACCAGCCCGTTCCCGCGTGGCGAAAGCGGCGGCCCGGCGTTGTGGGGCAACAAGGTGGCAGCGCCGGTGCACGGCAATGACGCCGTTGGCACCCGCAACGACGTGGCCGCGCTGAATGCGCGGCGCCTGGCGTTGCCGAGCAGGCTCACCGACCGCCTGCTGGCAGGCATCGTGCCGTCTGCTACCGCAAGCGACGCCGCTACTGTCAACACCGCCGCCGTGCCGGCCCGTGATGGCCAGCAGCCGGCCAGGGCCTTTGCGGTGCCGGATAACGGCTTGCGCATCGTCGGCCGTGCGGTTGCCCAGCCGCCGCTGGCCCCCAACAAGGCGTTCAGCGACAGCGACACATTCGTCGCCACCATGCTGCCCATGGCCGAACAGGCGGCCAAGCGCATCGGTATCGACCCGCGCTACCTGGTGGCCCAGGCAGCACTGGAAACCGGTTGGGGCAAATCGGTGATGCGCAACAGCGACGGCAGCAGCAGCCACAACCTGTTCGGCATCAAGGCCACCGGCAACTGGCAGGGGGAGCAGGCGAGGGCGATCACCAGCGAGTTCCGCGACGGGCAGTTCGTCAAGGAAACGGCCGCCTTCCGCAGCTACGACTCCTACCAGGACAGCTTCCACGACCTGGTCACCTTGTTGCAGAGCAATTCACGCTATCAAGATGCGCTCAACTCGGCCGATAACCCCGAACAGTTTGCACGCGAGCTGCAAAAAGCAGGTTATGCGACCGACCCGGGCTATGCGAAGAAGATCATCAGCATTGCCCAGCAGATGCAGAACACACCGCAATACGCCATGGCTGGCAGACCCACGAATCTTTAAAAGGACTAAATCATGTCGAGCCTGATTTCCATCGGCCTGAGTGGCCTGAGTGCCAGCCAGGCGGCCTTGTCGGTAACCAGTAACAACATCGCCAACGCTGCCACCAGCGGCTATTCGCGCCAGCAGGCGATGCAGCAGGCGGGCCCGTCGCAGTACATCGGTGCGGGGTTTCTGGGCAGTGGCACCACACTGGCCGACGTGCGCCGGGTGTATAGCGCCTACCTGGACAACCAGCTGCAGACCGCCACGTCGCTGCAGGCCGATTCGGCTGCCTTCCAGGACCAGATCACCAGCGTCGACAAACTGCTGGCCGACCGCGATACCGGCATCAGCTCGGTGCTCACCGCGTTTTTCTCGGCCTTGCAGACAGCATCCGCCAAGCCAGGTGACGTCGCTTCGCGGCAATTACTGCTGACTCAGGCGCAAACCCTGAGCAACCGCTTCAACGCCGTCAGTACCCAGCTGACCCAGCAGAACGAAGTGATCAACTCGCAGCTCGACACGCTGGCCGGGCAGGTCAACAAGCTCACCACCAGCATTGCTGAGTACAACAAGCAGATCGTCGCGGCCACCGCCACCGGCAGCACCCCCAACAACCTGCTCGATGCCCGCAGCGAAGCGGTACGCCAGCTGAACGAGCTGGTGGGCGTGACCGTGCAGGAGCGCGAAGGCAACTACGACGTCATTCTGGGCAGCGGCCAGTCACTGGTCACCGGCGGCAAGGCCAACCCCCTGTCGGTACAGCCGGGGGTGGCGGACAAGAGCCAGGCCACCCTGCGCATCAACTATGAGTCATTCAGCTCGGACGTGACCTCGGTCGCCACCGGCGGCACAATTGGCGGCTTGCTGCGCTACCGTCAGGATGTGCTGACCCCGTCCATGAACGAACTGGGCCGCGTCGCCCTGGTGGTCACTGACAGCATCAACAGCCAGCTGGGCCAGGGCCTGGATGCCAACGGTCAGTTTGGCAGCTCGCTGTTCACCAGCATCAACAGTGCCTCTGCCATCGCCCAGCGTAGCCTGGCGTCGTCCAACAACAGCGCGGGCTCCGGTAACCTCGACGTGACCATCGCCAACAGCGGCGCGGTTAGCACCTATGACTACGAGGTCAAGTTCACCAGCGCCAACCAGTACAGCGTGCGCCGTTCCGACGGCACCAGCATGGGCTCGTTCGACCTCAACGCCGACCCCGCGCCGGTGATCGACGGCTTCAGCCTCTCGCTCAAGGGCGGGGCGCTGGCGGCGGGGGACAGCTTCAAGGTCATCCCCACCCGGTCGGCGGCAGGTGCCATCAATACGGTGCTCACCGATGCCAACAAGCTGGCCTTCGCCGGCCCGGTCAGTGCCACCACCGGCAGTGGCAACAGCGGTACCGGCACCATCACCCAGCCTACGCTGGGCCAGCCCCTGAATATTTATGGCGGCGCCGACAATGCCCTGGTGCAGCAGGCGATTCGCGACTCCATGCCTGTACGGGTGGTGATGGACACCGCCAGCGGCGGCTCCCAGGGTTACAAGGTGTTCGATGCCAAGGGCACGCAAATCGGCACCGGCACCGTGGTGCCGGGGCAGGACAACAAGCTCTCCATCTCGGTGCCCATGCGCGACGCGGCTGGCAACCCGATTGTCGATGGCAGCGGCAACCCGCGCACCTTCGCGCTGGAAACCACCGTTGGCGGCAGCCCGGCAGCCAACGACAGCTTTACCCTGTCGTTCAACGCCGATGGCAAGGCAGACAACCGCAACGCCACGGCTCTGCTGGGCTTGCAGACCAAGTCCACGGTCAATACCGGTTCTGGCGGTGGCACCAGTTTCACCTCGGCCTATGCGTCGTTGGTCGAGCGGGTAGGGGCCAAAGCCAGCCAGGCCACCATTGATACCACCGCCACCCAGGCGGTGCTCAAGTCGGCCAGCGAAAGCCGCAGTGCGGTGTCTGGGGTGAACCTGGACGACGAGGCGGCCAGCCTGGTCAAGTTCCAGCACTACTACACCGCGTCGTCGCAGATCATCAAAGCGGCGCAAGAAACCTTCAGCACCCTGATCAACGCCTTGTAAGGAGTAGCGACCGTGCGTATTTCCACTGCTCAGTTCTATGAAGCCAGCGCCAGCAGCTACTCCAAGAACTTCTCGGACATGAACAAGACCAGCGCCCAGGTAACGTCGGGCGTGCGTATCCAGACCGCCGGCGATGACCCGGTGGGCGCGGCGCGGTTGCTGCTGCTGCAACAGCAGCAGTCGCTGCTGGACCAGTACAGCGGCAACATGAACACGGTAAGCAATGCGCTGCTGCAGGAAGAGAGCGTGCTTTCCACCATCAATGACGCGATGCAGCGCGCCAGCGAGTTGGCCATCCGCGCCGGCGGCGCGGGTGTGACAGACGCTGACCGGGTATCGATCAGCACCGAGCTGAAGGAAATCGAGGCCAATATCTTTGGCTTGCTCAACTCGCGCGATGCCAATGGCGACTACATGTTCGCCGGCTCCAAGAGCACTACACCGCCCTACGTGCGCAACTCCGATGGCACCTACAGCTACCACGGTGACCAGACCCAGTTGAGCCTGCAGGTTTCCGACACCCTGAACCTGGCCACCAACGACAGCGGTGCCAGCGTGTTCGATGCAGCGAAGAACAAAAGCCGTACCCAGTCGACCTTGCTGGTGCCGGCCACCGATGATGGCGTGGTCGGCGTTTCGCCGGGTCTGTTGAAGTCGAGCAACAGCTACAACGACAGCTTCACTGCCGGGCAGCCGTACAAGCTCACGTTCACCAGCGCTACCCAGTATTCGATCACCGATGCCAATGGCAACGACATTACGGCAGAAACCCCCACCAACGGTCATTTCGACAGCAAGACCGAGGGGGCCAACCGTATTGCCCTGCGCGGAGTCGAGTTCGAAATCACCGTCACGCTGGAGGAGGGCAAGGACGCCGACGCGGCCGTGGCCGGGCGCGAGTTCTCATTGGCAGCGCGCCCGGACTCCTTCACCACGACCCGTGGCGCTGGCAACTCTTCCACCGCGCAAGTCACCAGCAGTGCTGTCACCGACCCCACCGCCTACCGCAGCACGTTCCCCAGCAACGGGGCGGTGATCAAGTTCACCGGGCCAGACACGTACGAGTTCTATGCGCAGCCCATGAAAGCTGACAGCAAACCGGTGGCCACCGGTACCTTCACTGCGCCGCAGTTGACGGTGGCGGGGGTGACTTATGACGTGAACGGCGCGCCGCAGGCCGGCGACCAGTTCGCGGTCACGGCCAACACCCACCAGAACCAGAACGTGCTGGAAACCATCAGCCAGCTGCGTGCGGCGCTGGACACTCCCGTGACTGGCGCAGGGGCGGCCAACGGCCTGAAGGATGCGGTGGCCTCGGCCATTGCCAACCTGGCCAGTGCGCGTGAGCAGGTGGACATCACCCGGGGTTCGATCGGTGCGCGGGGCAGTTCGCTGGAAATCCAGCGCCAGGAAAACACCAGCCTGGGCCTGGCCAACAAGACCACCCAGGATGCGATCGGCAATACCGACATGTCTCAGGCTGCGATCACCCTGACCCTGCAGCAGGCCATGCTGGAGGCCTCCCAACTGGCCTTCTCGCGCATTTCCCAGTTGAGTTTGTTCAACAAGCTCTGATCACTCATGCAATGCGGGGCTGCTGCGCAGCCCATCGCGAGCTGCGCTCGCTCCTACGGGGGCGGGGCAGCGCTGTGCTGCCGTATTACCCGGCTTTCATTGCATTTCAATGTGACCAATGAGTCAAAACGGTCATCTTCCCTGTATTCTATGCAGCAGCATTTTGTTACCGGTGCGCAGGAAAGCGCTGCTTTCCTTCCCCAGCGGTGACGCCCCGGTATTTGGCGCCCTCAATTTATCGAGTGGTGGTCTTTGGCTGTTTTCATTGGGAAGCCAGAATGATTGGCATCAAAAGCATCGCGAGTTACGTGCCCACCGCTGGCCTGGACAACTACGTCCAGGGTGCGAAGTTCGGCAAGGACGAAGAGTTCATGTTCGGCAAGATCGGCGCGTCCTTCCTGCCGCGCAAGGCCCCGGAGCAGGAGACCTCCGACCTGTGCGTAGAGGCCGCACGGGCCCTGTTCGCCAGCAACCCCGATCTTGATCCGCAGTCGATCGACGCGTTGATCGTGGTCACCCAGAACGGCGATGAAGAAGGCCTGCCACACACGGCCGCCATCGTTCAGAGCAAGCTCGGCCTCTCCACCCGCGTGGCGGCCTTCGATGTTTCGCTGGGCTGTTCCGGTTACGTATATGGCCTTTACGCCATCAAGGGCTTTATGGAGGCGGCGGGGCTGAAGAACGGCCTGCTGATTACCGCAGACCCTTACTCCAAGATCGTTGACCCCGAAGACCGCAACACCACCATGCTGTTCGGTGACGCCGCTACCGCCACATGGATGGCCGAAGATGCCGTGTGGAACCTGGGTCAGGCCCGCTTCGGCACCGACGGCTCGGGCGCCGAGCACCTGAAGGTGAGCGATGGCAAATTCTTCATGAATGGCCGCCAGGTGTTCAACTTCGCGCTGGTCAAGGTGCCGGCGCACCTGCACGAGCTGCTCGACGCCAGCGGGCTGCAGTCTGCGGATATCGACGCCTTCTGCATTCACCAGGGCAGCGCGGCGATCGTCGATGCCGTGGCGCGGCGCTTCGAAGAGCATCACCCCGAGAAATTCGTGAAGGACATGCTGGAAACCGGCAACACGGTGTCTTCCAGCGTGCCGCTGTTGCTGCAGAAGCACATGCTCGATGGCAACTGGAAGCGCGTGGCCATCAGCGGCTTCGGTGTGGGGCTGTCGTGGGGCTCGGCGATTCTTTATCGCAGTTAAGGCCTCTTCCGGCGTGGCCTGGTGTGCCCCGTAGGAGCGAGCGCAGCTCGCGATGGGCTGCATAGCAGCCCCCAGCTATCTCGGCAGTCATGCGCAATCTGATGAGGGTGCTTTGCACCCCATCGCGAGCTTTGCTCGCTCCTACATGCCCGGTATGCATTATTTCTGGCGCCAACAAACCGCCCTCAACCCCTTGATTTCAAAGGCTGGCCGCGTGCCAGCATTTTTTTTTTGAAAAACCCCTCAAGCAACCAGGCCATCCGACGATAACTATTACGAAGGTTCTCTAGGCCAATCCGGCGGTTGCCAAGGCCGGAAGCCGCAGTACCCATACAACGAGGATTTCGTCATGGCTTTAACTGTAAACACCAACATTGCTTCGGTTACTACCCAAGTAAACCTGAACAAGGCCAGCAACGCTCAGGCCACCGCGATGCAGCGTCTGTCCTCGGGTCTGCGTATCAACAGCGCTAAAGACGACGCTGCTGGCCTGCAGATCGCCAACCGCCTGACCAGCCAGATCAACGGCCTGGGCCAGGCTGTGAAGAACGCCAACGACGGTATCTCGATCGCGCAGACCGCTGAAGGTGCAATGCAGGCTTCGACCGACATCCTGCAAAAAATGCGTACCCTGGCACTGTCGTCGGCCACTGGCTCCCTGAGCGCCGACGACCGCAAGTCGAACAACGACGAATACCAGGCACTGACTGCCGAACTGAACCGTATCTCCGACACCACCACCTTCGGTGGTCAGAAGCTGCTGGACGGCTCGTACGGTACCAAGGCCATCCAGGTTGGTGCCAACGCCAACGAAACCATCAACGTTTCCCTGGACAACGTCTCGGCCAAGAGCATTGGTTCGCAGCAGGTTAAATCCGGCACCATCACCCCGACTGCAAGCGGCGTGACTGCAGCCGACCTGGTGGTGACCGGCAACGGCCAGACCAAAACTGTCAGCTACGATGCCGGCGCTTCGGCCAAGGACATCGCGGCCAAGCTCAATGGCGCTATCGGTGGCCTGACTGCCGCTGCCAGCACCGAAGTCAAGCTGACCGTTGCCAGCGGCGCTGCCACCACTCCTGCCAACTTCGACCTGAAAGTCGGCAGCAGCACCGTCAGCTTCATCGGCGTGACCGACACTGCCAGCCTGGCTGACCAGTTGAAGTCTAACGCTGCCAAACTCGGCATCAGCGTTAACTACGACGAATCTACCAAAAGCCTGGAGGTCAAGTCCGACACCGGTGAGAACCTCAGCTTCACCTCGAAAGCAGGTGCAGAGGCGATCTCGGTCGGTGCCAAGAATGGCAGTGGCGAATACGCTGCAACACTGACTGCATTGTCTGCGACTGCGAACGACAAGGCCGTAGTGACTGGCCAGATCTCGCTGGACTCGGCCAAAGGCTACTCCGTTGCCAACGGCGCAACCGGTACTGGCGCAACTGACCTGTTCGGTGCAGCTTCGGTGTCGTCGAAAAAGACCACCATCGCCGACACCGACGTGACCGCTGCCGTCAACGCCCAGAACGCCCTGGCCGTTATCGACAAGGCTATCGGTTCGATCGACAGCGTACGTTCGGGCCTGGGTGCAACCCAGAACCGTCTGCAAACCACCGTGGACAACCTGCAGAACATCCAGAAGAACTCCACCGCTGCCCGCTCCACCGTGCAGGATGTGGACTTCGCCTCGGAAACTGCCGAGCTGACCAAGCAGCAAACCCTGCAACAGGCATCCACCGCGATCCTGTCCCAGGCCAACCAGCTGCCTTCCTCGGTCCTGAAACTGCTCCAGTAATTCAGGCGCCTGAGTAAAGGGTGAAAGGGCGCGTTTACGTGCCCTTTCACCCTTTTTGACATGAGGAGTTCGGAACATGGACATCAGTCTCAAGCTGAGTCAGGTGTACCCCCCTGTGTTACCCCAGCCCTCTGCGGCGGAGCGGGACCCGGCGGTGCCTGCCAAGGTGCAGGAAGCCGCGCCGCCAGAACCCAAGCCGCACACGCGCGAGGACCTGGAAAAAGCGGTTGGCGATATCCGTGATTTCGTCCAGTCGAGCCAGCGTCAGCTGGACTTTTCCATTGATGATTCCACCGGGCAGGTCGTGGTCAAGGTGATCGCCACCGACTCGGGCGAGGTCATCCGCCAGCTACCGTCTGAAACGGCGTTAAAGCTCGCGCAAAGCCTCAGCGAAGCCGGCAGCCTGCTGTTCGAGGGGCGCGCTTAGGCTGGCATGATTTTTGTTGTTGTTAGGTCTTTCAAGGATTTTTTCGCCAAGGATCTGGCAGCTACCGTTCAAGGAGAGCAATGATGGCAGGTACAACCGTCAGTGGTATCGGCTCGGGTATCGACACCCAGGCCATCGTCGATTCGCTCGTGGCCGCCCAGAAGGCGCCCAAGCAGACGCAAATCAATACCCAAACGCTGAAGGCAACCACCACGTTGTCCTCGATTGGCAAGATTCAGTCAGCGCTCGATGCCTTCCGTGGTGCGCTGACCAACATGACCGATACCAATAGTTTTGGCGGCTTGAGCCTGCAGTCGTCCAACGAAAAGGTGGCTACCGTCACCATGGGCGCCGGCGCTGCCAATGGTTCGTTCTCGTTGCTGGTCAGCAAGCTGGCCAAGGCGTCCAAGGTGTCCACCCAGGTGTACGCGGACGGGGCAGGGTCGGTGGTCAACAAAGGCACTACCGCAACCACCCTGACCATGACCCAGAATGGCAAGGCTTACGACCTGAGCGTTCCGGCTGGTGCAACGTTGCAGCAGGTGCGCGACAGCATCAACAGTCAGTTTGGCCCTGCAGGCCTGAGTGCCAACGTGCTCACGGATGCCACAGGCTCGCGGCTGGTCATTACATCGACCAAGATGGGCGAGGGGTCGGACATTACCCTGTCTGGGAATTCTGGAATCGACACGGGTTACAAGGTCGTAGACGAGCCCGCGGACGCCGAGTACATGCTCGATGGCGTTGCCATGAAATCGAAGACCAATGATATTACCGATGCA
This sequence comes from Pseudomonas sp. S36, assembly GCF_016647875.1. NCBI lineage: Bacteria > Pseudomonadati > Pseudomonadota > Gammaproteobacteria > Pseudomonadales > Pseudomonadaceae > Pseudomonas > Pseudomonas sp. S36. Next base: position 28,996 of record NZ_JACVVG010000027.1, read on the forward strand.
GTGAGTGGCCTGAACATCAAGTTGGTAGGTGTATCTCCAAAAAGCTCAACGGGCGAAGATACGATTACCACGCTCTCACTCAGCACCAGCAGCGCTACCCTCAAGTCGGGCCTCAAAGGCTTCATCGATAGCTATAACGCGCTGCTGAAAGTGGTGAACGCCGAAACCAAGGTCACCAAGAATGCAGATGGCAGCATGACAGCGGCTGCGCTGACCGGCGATGCATCGATGCGCACGCTGATGACGTCCATCCGTGAAGAACTCAATGCGGTGTCCGGCAACGGCACCCTCAAGTCGTTGGCAGCCTTCGGGGTTACCTCTTCGCAGGATGGCGGCACGCTGAGCCTGGATGACAAGAAGTGGGACAAGGTCGCCAGCACCAATGCGGCAGACCTGACCAGCATCTTCAATGGCAAGGACGGGCTGCTGGCCCGCCTGCAAAAAGTTACCGAGCCGTTTGCCAAGGCGTCCACCGGTACCCTGGCCGAGCGTTCGAAAACCCTTAGCGAAAGCCTGACCAAGCTCAAGACCGAGCAGGACACCCTGGATGCACGGATGGAGGCCCTGCAGAAGAGCCTGCAGGACAAGTACAACAACATGGACACATTGGTTACCCAGCTGCGCCAGCAGCAAAGCTCGGTGCTCAGTACGTTGAATGCGCTGAACAAGTCCAGCAGCGACGACTGACCGTAAGCCGTTGCCCGAAACCGGTTTTATCGCTGGTTTCGGGCAATAACCCGTAAAGTTTTCCGTGTTTTGCCCGATACATAAAGTATCAACCTTCCAGAAGCATGCCCGCCACGAGGTCGCAAGATGAATCCCATGAGAGCCCTTCGTCAGTACCAGAAGGTCAATTCCCATGCCCAGATTTCCGAAGCCACGCCGCACCGCCTGGTGCAGATGCTGATGGAAGGTGGCCTTGATCGCATGGCGCAGGCCAAAGGGGCAATGGCGCGGGGTGACGTGGCCGAGAAGGGGCTGATGCTGGGCAAGGCGATCGACATCATCATCGGCTTGCGCGACGGCCTCTCGCCTGAGAAGAGCGAGAACCCGCAATACGTCGAAAACCTCGATGCCCTCTACGTGTACATGACCAACCGCCTGATGCAGGCCAACATCGACAACGATGCCGGCATCATCGATGAAGTGGCCCGGCTGCTGATCACCGTGAAGAGCGGTTGGGACGGCATCGCCGACATCCAGCCTGCCAGCTGACGGCAAGGAGACGACCATGACTGCACTGCAACGCCTCGACGATACATGTGATGCCCTGCTTGGCGCCCTGGGCGAGCGTGACTGGGATTCCATTGCGAAGCTGGACGTTGCATGCCGTACCTGTATCGACGAAGTGCTCGAAACGCACGCGTACGACCAAGGCTTGCTGCGGGAAAAGCTCGAAGGGGTGATGGAGGTCTACCGCAGCCTCATCGAAGTGACAACCGGCGAGCGCCAGGCAATTGCCGAAGAGATGACACAGATCAACCAAGCGAAGAATGCTTCAAAGGTTTATCATTTGTTCAGTTAAGATGCGAACAACTGAACAAAAGGCGCCATAAATTTGACTGTGCGACCCTTTTTGACTTAACTAGTGGCTGTTTTCGTATTTCAGACGTCCGAACACTGACCATTCAGTCGGAATGATGTCGAGCATGCCTTCGGGCGCCGATATGACTAGGGAAGTTGCTATTGCATGTGGCGTGAAACCAAGATTCTCCTGATCGATGACGACAGCACCCGCCGCCGCGATCTGGCGGTGGTGCTGAACTTCCTGGGCGAAGACAACCTGCCCTGCACCAGTGCTGACTGGCAGCAGGTGGTCGAGCCGCTGTCTTCCAGCCGCGAGGTACTGTGCGTACTCGTCGGCGCTGTGGATGCGCCTGGCACCCTGCTTGGGTTGCTTAAGACAGTCGCAACCTGGGATGAGTTCCTTCCGGTCTTGCTTTTAGGCGACATTTCTTCTGGCGAGTTGCCTGAAGACCTGCGCCGCCGCGTGCTTTCGAACCTCGAAATGCCGCCCAGCTACAGCCAGTTGCTCGATTCGCTGCACCGCGCCCAGGTATACCGTGAGATGTATGACCAGGCCCGTGAGCGGGGGCGTCAGCGCGAGCCCAACCTGTTCCGCAGCCTGGTCGGTACTAGCCGCGCCATCCAGCACGTGCGCCAGATGATGCAGCAGGTGGCCGATACCGACGCCAGCGTGCTCATCCTGGGCGAGTCGGGCACCGGCAAGGAGGTGGTCGCGCGCAATCTGCATTACCACTCCAAGCGCCGTGAGGCACCCTTCGTGCCGGTCAACTGTGGTGCAATTCCTGCTGAGCTGCTGGAAAGCGAGTTGTTTGGCCATGAAAAGGGCGCATTCACCGGGGCCATCACCAGCCGGGCAGGGCGCTTCGAACTGGCCAACGGCGGTACGCTGTTCCTGGATGAAATCGGCGACATGCCGTTGCCCATGCAGGTGAAGCTGCTGCGCGTGCTGCAGGAGCGCACTTTTGAGCGTGTGGGCAGCAACAAGACCCAGAGCATCGATGTGCGCATCATCGCCGCCACGCACAAGAACCTCGAAAACATGATCGAGGACGGCACTTTCCGCGAAGACCTGTACTACCGCCTTAACGTGTTCCCCATCGAGATGGCCCCCCTGCGCGAGCGCGTCGAGGACATCCCGCTGCTGATGAACGAGCTGATCTCGCGCATGGAGCACGAGAAACGGGGTTCCATCCGCTTCAACTCGGCCTCGATCATGTCCCTGTGCCGCCATGGCTGGCCGGGTAACGTGCGCGAACTGGCCAACCTGGTCGAGCGCATGGCGATCATGCACCCGTACGGGGTGATTGGTGTGTCGGAACTGCCGAAGAAATTCCGCTACATCGACGACGAAGACGAGCAGATGGTCGACAGCCTGCGCAGTGACCTGGAAGAGCGCGTGGCCATCAACGGCCACACTCCCAACTTCAGCAACCCTGCCATGCTCCCGCCAGAGGGGCTCGACCTCAAGGACTACCTGGGCAGCCTGGAGCAAGGCCTGATCCAGCAGGCGCTGGACGATGCCAACGGTATCGTTGCCCGTGCCGCCGAACGCCTGCGTATCCGCCGTACCACCCTGGTGGAGAAGATGCGCAAATACGGCATGAGCCGCCAAGGTGGCGAGGACCAGGCAGAAGACTAACGCTCAAGCGGCCTCCGCTCGCGCACCCGTAGGAGCGAGCAGAGCTCGCGATGGGCTGCAAGGCAGCCCTTCCTCCCCACTTCACCCCAATTCCCCAGAATCCGCCCGCCCAACCACCAACCCGGCATGTGTTTTGCTATTGCCTAGCATCCAGTGCCAGGGGTCGGTTTTTTGTCACCCCTCCGACCAATGCGGACGAAAAGTACAATGAAAGCAGTCATTCTGGCCGGTGGGCTGGGCACTCGCATCAGCGAAGAATCCCACCTGCGACCCAAGCCGATGATCGAGATAGGCGGCAAGCCAATCATCTGGCACATCATGAAGATCTACTCCCACTACGGCATCAACGACTTCATCATCTGCCTGGGTTACAAGGGCTACGTGATCAAGGAGTACTTTGCCAACTACTTCCTGCACATGTCGGACGTCACCTTCGACATGGCCGAAAACCGCATGGACATCCATAACCGCCATGCCGAGCCCTGGCGGGTAACGCTGGTAGACACCGGCGAATACACCGCTACCGGTGGCCGGCTGAAGCGAGTGCGCGACTACGTTGGCGATGAAACCTTCTGCCTGACCTACGGTGACGGCGTTTCGGACGTGGATATTCCGCGCCTGATCGACTTCCACCGCCAGCACGGCAAGATGGCCACAGTCACCGCCGTGCAGCCGCCGGGGCGCTATGGCGCGCTGGACGTGCAGGGTGACCAGGTACGCGGTTTTCAGGAAAAGCCCGCAGGCGATGGCGGCTGGATCAACGGTGGCTTCTTCGTGCTGGAGCCGGCCGTGTTGGACTACATAGACGGCGATGCCACCACCTGGGAGGACGCGCCCATGCGCCGCCTGGCCGAGGATGGCCAACTCATGAGCCACCTGCACCGGGGGTTCTGGCAGCCCATGGATACCCTGCGTGACCGCAACCTGCTCGAGGCTCACTGGAAAAACGGCGAGGCAGCGTGGCAGCTATGGCGTTGACCCCGGCATTCTGGGCGGGCCGCCGGGTGCTGCTCACCGGCCATACCGGCTTCAAGGGCGGCTGGCTGGCAGTGTGGCTGCGCCAGCTGGGCGCTGACCTGCGTGGCTTCGCCTTGCCCGCCGCCACCATGCCTTCGCTGTGGCAGGTCGCGCAATTGCAGCAGCACGTGGCCGGTGACTTTGGCGACATCCGCGATGGCTCGGCCTTGGCGGGCGCCGTGCAGGCGTTCCAGCCCGAACTGGTGCTGCACCTGGCAGCCCAGCCGCTGGTGCGCGAGGCCTACCGTACACCCGTCGATACCTACGCCACCAACGTCATGGGCACGCTCAACCTGTTGGAAGCGGTGCGCGCTACACCTTCAGTGCGCGCCGTGCTGGTGGTGACCACCGACAAATGCTACGACAACCGCGAGTGGCACTGGCCGTACCGTGAACAGGACGCCCTGGGTGGCTTCGACCCCTACAGCAGCAGCAAGGCCTGTGTCGAACTGCTGTGCGCCAGCTACCGGGACTCGTTTCTGCGCACTGCCGGTGTGGCGTTGGCCACGGCGCGGGCGGGCAACGTGCTGGGTGGCGGTGACTGGTCTGCCGAACGCCTGTTGCCGGACATCTTCCGCGCCTGGCAGGGCGGAGAGGAAGTGGTTCTGCGCTACCCAGGGGCTACGCGCCCCTGGCAGCACGTGCTCGACCCGCTGATGGGCTACCTGCAACTGGCCCAAAGCCTGCTCACCGAGGGCGACCGGCACGCCGGGGCCTGGAACTTCGGCCCGGACAGCGCTGGGCTGGCCAGCGTGGGTGACATCGTCAGCCGCCTTGCCCAGCACTGGCCCGGCGAAGCCCGCTGGTCGTTGGCGGCCGATGCCCAGCCCCATGAGGCAGGGCTGCTGGCCCTGGACTCCAGCAAGGCGCGGCAGTTGCTGGGCTGGGCGCCACGCTGGTCGCTGGACCACACCCTCAAGCAGACCCTGGCCTGGCACCTGGCATGGCGTGCGGGGCGTGACATGAACATTGTTACCCGCGAGCAGATCGCGGCTCATCAAGGCGAAACCCATGAGTGACAGCACGGCGCAGCAGTTGCGCCAACAGATTGCCGAGCTGGTCGGCCGCTATGCCGACCTGCAGATGGCGCCCAAACCCTTTGTTGCAGGGCAGAGCAATGTGCCGCCCTCGGGCAAGGTCATCGGTGCGGGCGAACTGCAGGCCATGACCGAAGCGGTACTGGACGGGTGGCTTACCACGGGCCGCTTCAACGAGGCGTTCGAGAAGCGCCTGGCCAAATACCTGGGGCGGCGCTGCGTACTCACCACCAACTCCGGCTCTTCGGCCAACCTGCTGGCGTTCTCGGCCCTGACCTCGCCGCGGCTGGGTGATCGAGCGATCAAGCCTGGCGATGAAGTGATCGGCGTGGCGGCCGGTTTCCCGACCACGGTCAACCCGATCCTGCAGTTTGGCGCGGTCCCGGTGTTCGTTGATGTGCAGATGGGCACCTACAACATTGACCCGGCACTGATCGAAGCCGCCATTGGCCCGAAGACCAAGGCCATCATGCTGGCCCACACCCTCGGCAACCCATTCGACCTGGGCATGGTCCGCGCCTTGTGCGACAAGTACGGCCTGTGGCTGATCGAAGACTGCTGCGATGCCTTGGGCTCCACCTACGAAGGGCGCATGGTCGGCACCTTTGGCGATATCGGTACCCTCAGTTTCTACCCGGCGCACCACATCACCATGGGCGAGGGTGGGGCGGTATTCACGGATTCCCCGCTGCTCAAGCGCATCATCGAATCGTTCCGCGACTGGGGCCGTGACTGCTATTGCGCGCCGGGCGAGGACAACACCTGCAGCAAGCGCTTCTGCTGGCAGTTGGGTGACCTGCCACAAGGTTACGACCACAAGTACACCTACTCGCACCTGGGCTACAACCTGAAGATCACCGACATGCAGGCCGCCTGCGCACTGGCGCAGATGGACCGTGTGGACGGGTTTGTCGCCGCACGCAAACGCAACTTCGCCTGGCTGAGCGAGCGCCTGGCCGGTTGTGCCGACCGGTTGATCCTGCCCCAGGCCACGCCCGGCAGCGACCCGTCGTGGTTCGGCTACCCCATCACCCTGCGCGACGGCGCTGAAGGCCGCCGGGTGGAGCTGGTGCGCTACCTGGACGCCCAGGGCGTCGGCACACGCCTGCTGTTCGCCGGCAACCTCACCCGCCAGCCCTACATGCAGGGGTTGCGGTACCGGGTGGCGGGTGAGCTGGCAGTCACCGACAAGATCATGAACGACACGTTCTGGATCGGCCTGTGGCCGGGCTTGAGCGATGGTCACCTGGAACACGCGGCCAGTCACATCGAAGCCTGGCTCAATCGAGGAACACACTGATGAGCACAGCCCCTGCCGCCACCGCCGGTACCTTGTTCGACAAACCCCTGTTCATCCTGGAGATGGCCAACAATCACATGGGCGACGTGGCCCATGGCGTGGCGCTGATTCGTGCATTTGCCGCCGTTTGCAAGGATTTCCCGTTCCGTTTTGCCTTCAAGCTGCAATACCGCGACCTGGACACCTTCATTCACCCGTCGATGCGTGGCCGCGATGATGTGAAATACATCAAGCGCTTCAGCGAGACGCGGTTATCCCGCGAGCAGTTCGATGCCCTGGTCGCGGAAATTCGTGAGCATGGGTTTCTCTGCCTGTCCACACCGTTCGATGAAGCGTCAGTCGATGTGATCGAAGCCCAGCAGCTTGATGCAATCAAGGTTGCAAGCTGCTCGATGAGCGACTGGCCGCTGCTGGAGCGCGTGGTGCAGACCGGGCACCCACTGATTGTGTCAACCGCAGGTTCCACCCTGGAGGAGCTAGACCGGCTGGTCAGCTTCCTTACCCATCGGCAGAAGAGCTTCGCCATCCTGCACTGCGTGGGCGAATACCCGACGCCTGATGCCAACATGCACCTGTCGCAGGTGGACTTTCTGCGCCGCCGCTACCCCGGTGTGCGCGTAGGTTTCTCCACCCACGAGAACCCGGACAACACCGATATCGTCAAAATAGCGCTGGCCAAGGGCGCCCGGGTCTTCGAGAAGCATGTCGGGCTGCCGACCGAGCACTATCCGATCAACGCCTATTCCGCGAGCCCCGAGCAGGTCCGGCGCTGGCTGGAAGCGGCCCAATATGCCCTGTTGCTGTGTGGTGAAGGCGAGCAGCGCCTGCCGGTAAACGAGAGTGAACGCGCCAGCCTGCGTTCGTTGCGTCGGGGCGTGTTCGCTCGCCGGCCCATCGCAGCGGGTGAGGTGGTGCAAGCTGACGATGTGTATTTCGCCTTTCCACCGCAAGACGGCCAGTTCACGGCCAACGACTGGTCGAAGTACAGCACCTTCACCGCCCAGGCGGACATCCCCGAACACGCTGCCCTGAGCCCGGACAACAGCAACCAGCGTGATGTGCGGGGCAAGGTCTGGGCCATCGTCCAGCAGGTGCGGGCGCAGCTCAGTGGCAGCCACGTCGTGGTGCCAGGGCGTGTCGACCTGGAGATCTCCCACCACTATGGCCTGGACCGCTTCGACGATACCGGGCTGGCCATGCTCACGGTGGTCAACCGCGGCTACTGCAAGAAACTGCTGATGCTGCTGCCGGGCCAGCGGCACCCGGAGCAATACCACAAGCGCAAGGAAGAAACCTTCCACGTTCTGCACGGCGAGCTGACGCTGGAGCTGGATGGCGTGACGCGGGTCTGCCGCCCCGGTGACGTGGTTACCGTGGAGCCGGGTGTACGCCATGCCTTCCACAGCCAGGAAGGGGCGATCATCGAAGAATTGTCTTCTACCCATTTCAGCAATGATTCGTTCTATACCGATGAAGCGATCAATGCCAATCGCGACCGTAAAACCCTCTTGAGCTATTGGATGGACTGACGTGCCGACTCCTTATCGTGTTGCCGACTACATCGCTGATTTCATCGCAGGACTTGGGGTGCAGCATGTTTTCCTGTTGCCGGGCGGCGGTGCCATGCACCTCAATGACGCGGTCGGCAAACACCCCGACCTGGACGTAGTGGCCTGTCATCATGAGCAGGCCGCTGCGATCGCTGCCGAAGCCTATTGCCGGATCAACGAAAATATCGGTGTGGCGATGGTGACCACAGGCCCTGGCGCCACAAACGCGGTGACAGCCGTGGCAGGTGCCTGGATCGAGTCGGTACCATTGCTGGTCATATCCGGGCAGGTCAAGCGTGCCGACCTGCTGCGCGGTGCGCCGTTGCGCCAGAAAGGCGTACAGGAAGTCGACATCGTCAGTGTGGTCGAGCCGATCACCAAATATGCCATCACCGTACAGCAGCCGGAGGACATTCGCCGGGAGCTGGAGCGGGCCGTCTTCCTGGCCCGGGACGGCCGTGCCGGGCCGGTGTGGATCGACGTGCCCCTGGACGTGCAAGGTGCGCCAATCGATGCCGCCAACCTGGCCGGCTTCGACGAGCAGGCAGCAGTGGTCGAGGCCCTCGACCCGGCTACCCTCGCGCAGGTTCGCGGCTTGCTCGAAGGTGCCGAGCGGCCGCTGATTCTTGCGGGCCATGGGGTTCGCCTGAGTGGCGGTGCAGCAGCGTTCCGCGACTTGATCGAAAGCATCGGCGTGCCCTTGGTCACCACCTGGAATGCCATGGATCTGCTGCCTTACGAGCATCCTCTTTATGTGGGCCGTCCCGGCGTAGTGGCGTTACGTGCGCCTAATTTCGCTGTACAGAACGCCGACCTGCTGATCACCATTGGTTGCCGCCTGGATAACATCATCACCGCCTATGCTCCACGCGATTTTGCGCGTCATGCACGCAAGGTGGTGGTCGATGTGGATGCCAACGAGATCGCCAAGCTGGACATGGCCATTGATGTTGCGGTCAACAGTGATGCTGCCGGTTTCATCGAGGCGCTGGCAGCATCGCTGCAAGGTGCATCGTTCAGTCGCCCGCAGTGGTTGTCGCGTTGCCGCGACTGGAAGGCCCGTTACGGCGTCAATGATGGCAAGCCATTCCCTGACAGGGGGCCGATCAGCCACTTCCAGTTTGCCGACGCGCTGTCCAATGCCGTACCGCAAAATACGCTTGTCAGCACAGGCAGTTCCGGCCTGGCGGTTGAAGTGTTCTACACCGTATTCCGCAACCGTGAAGGGCAGCGGGTGTTTCTGACCTCCGGCCTCGGTGCCATGGGTTATGGCCTGCCAGCGGCAATTGGTGCCTGCTTCGCCAATGGCTGCAAACCGATGGTGGCGGTGGAAAGTGATGGCAGCCTGCAACTGAACATCCAGGAATTGGCCACATTGCGCGGCTTCAACCTGCCCATCTGCCTGGTGGTGATGAACAACGGCGGTTACGCCTCGATCCGCAATACCCAGCGTAACTATTTCGAGGGCCGTTATGTGGGCACTGGGCCCGAAGCAGGGTTGTGGATGCCGGACCTGCAAGAACTCGCCCAGGCCTATCACTTGCCGTTCAAGCGAATCAGTGATGTTGCCGAGCTGGAGCAAGGCCTGGCCGAGGCGCTGCAAGTACCTCGGCCAATGATCGTCGAGGTGCTGTTGATGAAGGATGAGGCATTGAGCCCGAAGGTGGCGGCGATTCCCCAGGCCGACGGCTCCATGACGTCCATGCCGCTGGAGGACATGAGCCCGTTGTTGCCGCTGGCGGTACTGGAAAAAGAAATGGCAGGCAACCTCGCGCAGGTGTCGCGCCGAGTTCGGCAGGGGGAATGATGAAGCGTCATATCCTGTTCGACTTTGATGGCACCCTGGTGGACTCCGCGCCGGCCATCCTCGGCTGTTTTTCCCGCGTGCTCCAGGTGCACGGCCAGCAGGCTGTGTGCCCGGTGGACGACAGCCTTATCGGGCCACCGCTGCGCCAGACGCTTGCGACCCTGAGCGGCAGCTCCGACAACGCGTTGCTCGACGCCATGAGCGCCACCTTCAAGACCCTGTACGACGCCGAGGCATGCCTGGAAACTGCCGCCTACGCCGGTTGCCAGGCGGTTATCGAGCAGTTGCATGCCCAGGGTTTCAACCTGTGCATCGCCACCAACAAACGCCTGCTGCCAACCCAGCGCATTCTTGCGGCACTGGGCTGGGAGGGGCTATTCAGCGAGGTGTTCGCCAGCGATTCCTACCCAGATCGCTATCAGGACAAGACCGGCATGATCGCCGCTTTGCTCGAAGAGGCAGGTATCGCTGCCCAGCAAGCGATCTACATCGGCGATACGTCGGCAGATGGCCGTGCAGCGGCGGCCAACGGTGTGGAGTTCTGGCCTGTGGCGTGGGGTTACGGCCACTTCGCCAGCAGCGAGCAACCCTTGCGTTCGCCGCAGCACATGCTGGAGCGCCTGGTCCCCTGATGAATACCTCCAGCACCGCCAGCCAATGCCCCTGCTGCATGACCGCCGCAGTGTTGCTGCCCAGCCCGGCCTATACGCGCTGTCGCTGCTGCGGGCACCGTTGGCGGTTGCCGACGGAGGGGCTTGGCTACTACGAAACCCTGGTTGCCCGTAACGACCTGAATACCCCGTGGTTCAAGCGCAAGATGCGCGAACGCATTGTTGCTGTGACCGGGCTGCTGAAAACCGGCAGTGAGCGCGTGCTCGAAATTGGCTGTGCAGAAGGCGAACTGGGGCGTGAGATAAAGGCGCGCTGTGCTGTCACCTATGATGGGGTAGAGCTGTCCCAGGACCGGTTGCTGGCTGCGCAGCAGTTGGACACCGTGTTCAGCACGCCGGCCAGCCAGGTTCAGGCGGCCCCGTATGACCTTATCGTTTCGTTCCATGTGCTTGAGCACATCCTGCGACCGGAACAGGAGGTAGCGGCCTGGGCCAGGCTGCTGAGCGGGCAAGGGCGTGTGCTGGTAGAGGTGCCGAACCAGGCCGGGCACCCACTGCTGGCCAGTGATTGCAACCCCGAGCATCTGCACCAGTTCACCCCAGCATCCCTGGCCCTGCTGCTGGCCCGCTGCGGGTTTGCCTGCCAAGCCCTGTCGGCAGGGCATTACGAATCGCCGGTGTACTCCGATTCGCTGCGGCTTGTCGCGCACCTGGAACTTGCCGCTGAGCAACGCCAACAGCTTTTGCTGCAGCGCTTCGAGCAACGCACAGGTGGCCCGTTTTTTGTGTATGGCATTGGGGGTGACTACCTCAACTACATCGCTCCCCTGGCGGAGTCGCTGCAGATCCGCGCGTTGCTCGACTCGTCATCTGCTAAATGGGGGCAGCGTTTCGGTAAGCACGTGGTCACCGGCTACGACCCGCAGCAGCATGCCAATTTGCCTATCGTCATCTGTTCGATTCGTTTCGCCACAGACATCCGGCAGCATTTGCTGAGTGTCGGCATTGCCGCACAGCGCATCATCGGCCTGGACAGCATCTATGAAGACGCCTGATCGTATTCTCGCGCAGGACCTGACCGGCCTGCTGGGTGCCTCGTTGCCGTGGGAAGCGCTGTATGGCCGGCAGGTGCTGGTCACTGGCGCGTCAGGGTTTATTGGCGGCCATGTGGTCGAAGCCCTGGTCTGGCTCAACCGCCATCACCCACGGGCGAACCTTCGCCTGTATGCGCTGGCCCGCGACCTGCAAAAGTTGCACAGGCGTATGCCGTGGGTAGATATCCCCGGTGAGGTGACGCCGCTTATCCAGGATGTGACGCAACCGTGCCAACCGGCGGCACCCCTTGATTTCATCATTCATGCCGCCAGCCCCGCCAGCCCGCGGGACTATCTGAAACGGCCCGTCGATACGATACGCGCCAACACTGATGGCACTCGGGCGCTGCTGGAACTGGCCCGGGCCACCCATGCACGGTTGTTGTTTCTCAGCAGCGGTGCCGTATACGGCGACAATCCAGGGCAGGTCGGGCCGATTGCCGAGGGTGACTTTGGTCATGAAGACCCTCTGTCGCCGCGGGCCTGCTACGGCGAAAGCAAGCGCCTGGCCGAGACCCTGTGCCGTGCCTATTACACCCAGTACGGCGTGGACACCCGGATTGCGCGCATCTCCCATTGCTATGGGCCGGGCATGCGGCTCGACGATGGCCGGGCCATTTCTGACCTGCTGGCCGATGTGCTGAACGACCGCGATATCCAGCTTGACTCCGACGGTAGCGCCTCGCGCCCGTTCTGTTATGTGTCCGATACCGTGCTCGGGCTGTTGCATATCCTGCTGCGTGGCGAACCTGGGCATGCCTACAACGTCGGTGAAACCCAGGAAACCAGCATTCTGGCACTGGCCGAGCGCCTGATTGCCGCCGCTGGCAAAACCGGGCAACTGAGCGTACTGCCCAAGGCCCGCAGTGGCCTGGCACCGGCAGCCAGAAGCGCCGGGCACTTCAATATCGACAAGATCCGCGCCTTGGGATGGGCGCCTCTCACCTGCCTGGATGTGGGATTGTCCAGGCTCTGGCAGGCCAATACATGAACGTTGTCGACCCACGACCGACCCTGATCGGTTATCTGCCTCCACCCGGAGGTATCCGCAAGACGGGAGCGAATTACCCGCATCATGCCCAGTTGATCAACATTGGCGATATCGTCTACGCCAATGCTGGCGCGATGCTCACTTCAGGGCGTCATTTCGAGGCCTGGAACTTCGCTATGAGTGCCGAGGAGGTCAACGAAAAGTATGCGAGGGTCATCTTCTTCATCCCGTGCAGGATTGCCCCGGCGCCTTACGATCACGACGGGTACCCCTATGAGTACGTCACGCGCTTCATCGAGAAGCTGACCATTCCCTTTTTCAGCCTCGGTGAATCCATTCAATCCAGGGACTATGAATATCGCCCCGACTTTCACCGGGCCCTGTCGCCAGCCGTGGTTCGCTACCTGCAGGTCATCGCCGACCGCTCACCGCTGGTAGGCACCCGGGGCCATCACTCTGCCCAGGTGCTCAATGACCTGGGCATCAAGAATGCAGTGCCGCTGGGTTGCCCCTCGCTTTACCTGAATGGCCCCTCGCTCAAGCACTCGCTGCTGAGCGTGCCAGACGCGCCTGCAAAAGTGGCGGTGTGCTACTCAAACTACCAGGGCAATGACCATAGCCGCATCGACGACGTTCTGCGCCTGGCCAGCCAGAACCATTACTACTATGTCGAGCAGGTATTCGGCCTGCTTGCCCAGGTGCTGTACTACCCCGGCAAGATCACGGGGGCGGATGTGTACACCGCTCGACGGCTCTACAAAGACCTGTCGCCGTTGCTGGCTTTGCTCAAGCAAGGGCGTGTGCGCTATTTCACCAACTACACCCTGTGGAAAGACTTTCTCGGCTCGATGGATTTCGTCTTCGGCGCCAGGATGCATGGCGTGACGCCGGCGGTGCATGCTGGCAAGCCGGCGGTGTTCATTGCCCACGACGCCAGGGTTAGGGAAATGTGCGAGTTCTTCTCACTGCCCTTTGTCGCAGAGCACGACCTGCCCGCAACGATGACAGTCGATTACTTCCTGTCCCGTTGTGACTACACCGCCACGCTGCCGCGCTATGAGCAGGCCTATGCCAGTTTCGTGCAAACGCTGCGTACCCTGGGCCTGGATAGCAACATTGGCGCAGACGGCGCCCTTCTCGATAGTTGGGAGCCCGAGCCGGATGTTCGGGTGGCTCGCGAGGAGCATGCGCCCGGCCCGGCAGCCGAAGAACTGCTCAATCTGGAAGCGCAGCTGGCACTTTGCGCGGGCATTCCAGATGAAGTTTTCGCCAAGCTGGCCCAAGTCAACGCCCTATCACAGCGTTGGTATCTAACCCGCCAGCACCGTCAGGCAAGCGGGCACTGAACAATGAACAGGGTGAAGAGCAACATGAGAACATGTGAAGTCTGTAGTGGGAGCCAGCTGGCGCAGTTGCATCGTCAGCATTTCCTCTTCCCCGGGCTTGCCCAACCTGTCCATTACGATGTGGTGGCGTGCCAGCATTGCGGTTTTGCCTACGCCAGCGACATACCGGACCAGTCGGCCCTCGATCAGTTCTACCAGAGCGTGGAGCACCACCTGCATACCGAGCTGCCGCCCGGTCTTGCGCGTATCCATGAGCGGTTCTTCCAGTTCGTCGAAACCCATGCTGACCTGGCCGCCGATGCGCGCATACTCGATATAGGCTCGGGCATGGGCCATTTTCTGGCTCACTTCAAGCACGCGGGCTACCCCCGCCTGCTTGGCCTGGAACCCAGCCCTGCGGCTGCCGAGCAGGCGCAGGCCACCTATGGGCTGGAGATCAGAAGCGCGACGGTGGATGCTTTCGTCACATCAGAGCGCTTCCAACTGATCAGTCTGTGTGGCGTGCTGGAGCACATCGCCGACCTGCGCCGCAGCCTGGACAAGATCAGGGCGCTGCTGGCGGATGAGGGGTATCTGTTCGTTGCTGTTCCAGATGCCGAAACCTTCGGCAAGGCCCCGCCGGCCGAGCCATATCTGGAGTTCGCGCTGGAACACATCAACTTCTTCAGCGCCGTCAGCCTGGATAACCTGCTGAGCGCCAATGGCTTTGAGAAGGTGACGGTGATTTCCCAGCACAACGATTTCTACGACAACTATTACCTGCTGGCCTTGTACCGCAAGGTAAGCAACGCCGCCACCGCATGGGCGGCCGATGAGGTCGCAGGCAAAAGCCTGCGCCGTTATGTCGAGCTGTCGCAGCAGGTGCTGCGCCCCGTCCAGGTGCTGGCCGAACAACTTCAGGCAAGTGCAGAGCCGGTTGTGATCTGGGGGGCCGGCTCGCTGACCAGTCGACTGCTTTGCGATACCCCGCTGGGCAAGGCCAACATCTGCGGCATCGTCGATAGAAACCGCAACCTTCAAGGCAAGCCCCTGCTGGGTGTGACCATCACCGACCCGGCGAGCCTGGCAGGCCAGGCGGACACCACAGTGTTCATTGCCAGTACCACCTACGCTGCGCAAATCCGCAACACGCTCGAGCAGCAGTTTGGCTGGCGTGGCCGGATTCTCAGCCTTGCAACTGGAGCGGGTGAATGACCATGAGTACGCTTGACCGCTTGCGCAACGCCTATGAATCAGGCACCAGTGCAAAGCAGGACTACATTGAAGCCATCCATGCACAGCATGCCGCGCTGTTCGACTACCCCGCGTTTCTTGCCGGTACTGATGTTGAGTGTGTGCGCCTGTTGCCGGAGGGCGTCTTTGTTCGCTCCCGCTCGCAGCAGATCGAGCTGTTGCTGGACCCGAAGGACCAGCACCTGGTGCCTTGCACGCTGATGAACTTCCGCGCCTACGAAACCCTGGAGACCGAGTTTCTAAAGGCGGTCACCGGTGACCATGCTGTGGTCCTGGACATCGGCGCCAACTGCGGCTGGTACGCACTGGCCTTGGCGCAGCACCGCCCCACCGCGGTTATACATGCGTTCGAGCCCATTGCGCATACGCACGACATTCTAACGCGCAACATCCAGCACAACGGCCTGTTCAACATCACCCCGCACCAGTTGGCTTTCTCCAACCAGGAGACCACATTGGAGTTTCTGTATACCCCGGATTGCTCGGGCGCCACTTCGCAGGTAGTGGCAGGGCAGCCGGGTGATCAGGCCAGCCTGCAGAAGCTGGCCTGCCAGGCGACCACGCTCGACCTGTTCTGCGCCCGGAACGGGCTGGCGCCGCAGGTCATCAAGTGCGATGTGGAAGGCGCCGAGTTGATGGTGATTCAGGGCGGCGAGCATGTGCTGGCCGAGCACAAGCCGGTGATCCTGATCGAGCTGTTGAGAAAGTGGGCCAAACAGTTCGACTACCACCCCAACGACGTGGTGCAGCGCCTGGTGGCGCTGGGCTACCAGGCCTACACCCTGAGCGAGCGTGGCCTTCATCCTTGCCCCGGCATTGATGAGCAAACCCCGGAGACCAACTTCGTTTTCGTGCACGCACATGCCCGCTGCGAACTTCTGGACAGGGTGCGGTCGCTGACATGAGCCCAGCCATTCCACCGTTGACCGTGGCCCTGCTGACCTACAATCGGTTGCATTACCTTGAGCAGTCCATCGCGGCCATCCTTGACCAGAGCTTCGACGCATTCGAGCTGCTGGTGCTCGACAATGGCAGCAGTGATGGCACCGCACAGTTCGTCCTGGGTTTGCAGGACCCGCGTATCCGCTACGTGAGAAACTCGCGCAATATTTCCACCGTCGAGTTCAACTGCCGTTCTGCCTATCACCTGGCACTGGGCAGGCGGGTCATCGTCACCCATGACGACGATGTGATGGAGCACCAGATGCTGGAGCGCCAGATGCGCTTCATGGATGAACACCCGGAGGTTCGGCTGGTGTGGACCCGTGTCAGCGATATCGACCAGGACGGCCAGGCCCTGCTTGCCAGCGACGCTGAGGCGGGCTTGGACCGTGTATTCGCCCCAGGGCAGTTCATCAGCGGTTTCCTCAGGGAGCGGCTGTGGCCAATGCCCAGTGGGGTGATGCTGGAACGGGCGGTATTGCCCAGGTTCTATGCGGTGCATGCGTGCCTGGGTGGTAGCCCTGGTGGCCGCAACACGTTGGAAACGGCGGGTATCGAAGATGTGCTGATGCCGGCGCGCATCAACCGCCGGCATGCCGTGGGTTACCTGGACGAGCCGCTGCTGCGCCGTCGCGTACACACCAGGCAGTTCTCCCACGTGGCGAGCCTGTCGTTGCCGGGCGTGCACCTTTATCGAGAACTCGGACGTATCGCCAAGGGTGTACCGGGCCTTGAAGCACAGATACTGCAGTGCGATGCACACACGGCGCGGTTCACTGTTCAGGAAGCCGTCACGACTCAGTCGGCCCGGGTCGTCAGTAAAGCGCTGCTGGCCAAACTGCAAAAATTGGCTGTAGGCCTACAGGCCAGCGTAGCCCGCGCACCGGAAGCGTTTTTGGCCGGGCTGCCGGTGTTTTTGCTGGCCCAGCTCCTGTTTCCCGGCCGCTATGGCTGCGGGCTTGATGCGCTGTCGGCCGCATCCCACCCTCAGGCCACGCAGTGCTTGCTGGCGTGGGCACAAAGCAGGGTTCTGAACCCTGGGTCGAGCATCATCAAGGGGCTGGAAGGGCGCAGAGTCATCATTTTCGGCAGTGCTTTCGTGGCTGCCCTGTTGATCCTCGACGCCGAAAACAGTGGTAACCAGGTGGTCGCCTGCATCGATTCCAATGCCAATCGTCAGGGGCAGAGGATGCTGGGCGTGCCTATCCACCCCCTGAGCTGGATGGCTGAGCATGTGCAAGGTGACGATGTGGTGATCATCAGCTCGGAACGTGACCATGAGCATTATCTGGAAGCGCTGATTCGTCAGCATGTGCGGCCGTCGACAACTGTGCTGAGCTGGAAAGCATTGACCGAGCCACACGGCTGAGCACCCGCCAGCCGTATGCCGCAAGGCAGCGCGGCGCATCCGCAGAGCGAACAACCATTTTTGGGGGAATTGAGAGCATGACGAATTGGGCGTTGGTCGCAGGTGGGCATTGTGCCGGGCAGCCTTGGCAGGTGCAGGTCGCCGGCTTCAGCCTGGACGAACAGCAGGCTTTCCTGTTGTCCGACACACAGTGGGCGGCGCTGCAGCAGGCCTTGCCGTTGCAGCCGCTGGCTGCCTACGGGGCCGATAACGGCCTGGCCATCACCCGTGCCACCGGTGCCTTTGAGGCCTGTGACGGGGTCTTTCTGATTGTTCATGACCGAGAAAGCCAGCCAGTATTGCCCCTCTCGGCAGAGGCCCAGCGCTACCTGCTGCTGCGTGATGCCGGGCAGCACCAGGCGCTGCCCAACGCGTCGGCGTTCAGCAAGGTCTTCATTCCTTCAAAGGAAGGCACGCCACAGCATTCGAGCGTTTATATCGACAGCCTGAAAGTGCCCGAAGCCGATTCGACCGGGCCGCAGGCATGGCCTGTCGAACAGGGTGCGCAAGACCGCGACCACGCCCGAAACTACCACTGCTCGGCTGATTACTGGCTATTCAAGGTAACCGCTGCCATGGCCCATGCAGCTGCTGCTGCACGACATACCGAACCCCTGTTGAGCGTGGTCATTCCCACCTACAACTACGGCCGGTACCTGGTTGATTGCGTCCAGTCGGTGCTTGAGCAGGGCGTCGACGATATCGAGATTCTGGTACTGGACAACGCCTCCACCGATGACACCCCCCAGGTGATGGCGGCATTCGCAGATAACCCGAAGGTGCGTTATATCCGTAACCGCTATAACTACGGCCCAGGGTACAACTGGCGTAATGGGCTGGGTATCGCGCAGGGCCGTTACTTCACGTTCCTGTCTGCAGACGATTACTTCAACCCTGGGCACCTGGCGCGCTTGCTGCCAGTACTGGAAAGCCACCCCCACAGTGCGGTCGGCTACACCGGCATCACCTGGGTCGATGGTAGCGGGCAGCCGCTGAACCAGCCGCGTCATCCGGGCTACCACAACGGTGACTATGTGGGCGGGCGCAACGAAGTGGCTGACCTGCTGATCTACGACAGTTACATGACGCCATCGGCGGTCATCTATCGGCGCGAGGCGTTTCTGCAAACCTGGAGGCCGGGCAACACCTACGGCGCAGGCGACTGGGAAATGGTCGTGCAGATGGCCGAGCGCTATCCGGACTTCATTTATGTGGATACGCCGGGTGTCAGCTACCGCTGGCATGGGGCGCAGTATTCGACCCAGTTCTACGCCTCCACCGAGCCATTGCTGGGGCACCTGGCAATGGTCGAAGGCGTGTTTGAACGCGACGCGCAGCACCACCTGCGCGGGCGTGAGCGTGAGGTGGGGGCTCACCTCAAGCGGCGTCTTGAACTGTACCCTGATGAGCACGGCACCGCCCTGGGCGTACGGGCACGTCAGCTTTGCCAGCGTCTGGAACAGCTGGCGCGCCAGCAGGAGCAGGTGCTGTTCTCCATCATCCTCACCACCTACAACCGCCCGCACATGCTGCGTGATGCGCTGAACAGCATCGCCGGCCAGGCCTTCACGGACTTCGAGGTCATTCTGGTCAATGACAACGGCGACCCGGTGGAGTCGCTGCTGGCCGATTACGACTTCCCCGTCACCTACCTGCGCCAGGGCCGTAACCGTGGCCCGGCCGCTGCGCGCAATGCGGCGCTGCGGCTGGCCAGTGGCAGGTACGTGGTGTACTTGGACGATGACGACCTGTACCTGCCCGACCACCTGCAGCGGTTGGCGCAGGGGCTGGAGGCGCACCCCGACAGCGTGGTGTACACCGACGCGGTGTTCATCCAGGAAGTGATCACGGCAGGGCAACGCAACGAGGTGTCCCGCGAGCAGCGCTACCCCCACGGGCAGTATTCTCGTGAGCGTTTGCTGATCAACAACTACATCCCCATCAATACCTTTGCCTGCCCACGGGCACTGGCACTGGCGGTGGGGGATTTCGACGAAACCCTGGCAGGCCTGGAAGACTGGGACCTGCTCATGCGCCTGTGTGCCCGCAGCGCGTTCCATCACCTGCCTTACGAGACCGTGCAGGTGCGCATGCGCCTGGATGATGGCGCGCCTGCCCGGCGCTCGGAGCAAGCGCTGAAGGACTACCCTGCGCTGTACCGCGAGTTGTATGCCCGCCACAGCGATGCGGGCAGCGAGGAGATTCAGCGCGGCCGCCAGCAGATGCTGGATTTTCTGGCGGGCAAGCCCGCAGCATCGACCTTGCAGGACTGGCTGGACCAGCGGGTGCCGGGGGACATGCAGCGGCGGCTTATCGAGCAGCGGCTACAAGCGCACGAAGGTGGCCCGGTAATTGGGGTCATCGTCGTCGATGCGCACGCCCAGCTGGATGCCTTGAACGCCACGCTGCAGAGCCTGGCCAGTGACCGCTGCCTGTACGCCACCGTTAAGGTATTGGCGCTGACTGCGGCCGACACGTCCACGATGGCGCAGCAACATGGCCTGACTGTCATGCCGTTGGGCGCTGCCGGCCTGGGTGAGCAGCTCAACCCGCTGGTGCAGGCGGGTGAGTTCGACTGGTTCATGGTGGTGGAGACGGGCAGTGAGTTCACGGCCAGCGGTTTGCTGATTGCGGCGCTGGACCTGCTGGCGGCACCGGGCTGCCGCGCCGTTTATGCTGACGAGGGCTTGCGCGGCGATGGCGCGGAAATGGGCGCAGCACTGCGCCCTGACCTGAACCTGGACCTGCTGCTGAGCCTGCCGGCGAGCCTGTCGCGCCACTGGCTGTTCAACCGCCAGGTGTGGCTGGACATGGGCGGCTTCCGGCAGGAGGCCGGCCAGGCCTTCGAGCTGGATTACATCCTGCGGCTGATCGAGTCTGGCGGCTTTGCAGGCCTGGGGCATATCAGCGAGCCGTTGCTGATCGGTGAGGCCCCGTCGTTGCAGGACTGCCCTGACCAGCGCGGCGTCATCCAGCGCCATCTGCACGCCCGGGGCTTTGCCCAGGCGCAGGTCGCGTCGGGTCAGCCGGGGCGTTACGACCTGAACTACGGCGCCCCTGGCGACATTCCGGTGAGCATCCTGGTGCTGCTGCAAGGCGCCAGCACCGAGCGGGCCCAGCGGTGCATGGAAACCATCCTGGAGAAGACCACCCACCGCCACTACGAAGTGCTGCTGGTGGCCCCGGCCAATGCTGGCGCTGCGGTTGACGGTTGGCTGGGCGCCGTTGCCCAGTTGGGTACCGATGCCATTCGCTGCCTGCGCTTTGCTGCCGGCCTGTCGCCGGCGCAGATGCGCAACCAGGCAGCCACCCAGGCCCGTGGCGACTTCCTGCTGTGGCTCGACGAAGGCGCTGCGGTGCTCGAAAACGACTGGCTGCAGCAATTGCTCAACCATGGCATGCGTCAGGAAGTCGGCGCTGTAGGGGCCAAGCTGGTGGCAGGCGACGCGACCATCCGCCATGCCGGTTACGTGCTTGGCCTCAATGGCCCGGTAGCCGAGGCGTTCGCCGGCTTGCCGCTGGATGCGCCCGGCTACCTGCAACGCCTGCAGGTGGACCAGAACTACGTGGCCGTGAGCGGCAAATGCCTGTTGGTGAACAAGGGCCTGTTCCTGGAGGTGGGCGGTTTCGACGAGTCGCCCGAGTTGCAGCGCTGGGTGGATGTGGACCTGTGCCTGCGCCTGCACAGCGCGGGTTACCTGAACGTCTGGACCCCCCGTGCGCAACTGCTGCTCAGCGAAGACGCCGCCACGCCGCCCAGCGTCAAGGAGGAAGACGCCTTGTATGCCCGCTGGCTGCCTGCATTGGCGCGCGACCCGTATTACAACCCCAACTTCTCGCTGTCTTCGACCAACGGCTTTGCCCTGGCGCCCACCGAGTTGAGCTGGCGGCCACTGGCGTCGTGGAAACCGCTGCCGTTGATTCTGGCCCATGCCGCCGACCGTCATGGGTGCGGCCATTATCGCGTCATGCAGCCGCTGGAGGCGCTCAGCCGTGAGGGGCTGGCCGAGGGCGTGTTGTCCTGGAACCACCTGGCGCCTGCCGAGCTGGAGCGCTTCAGCCCGGACAGCATCGTGCTGCAGCGCCAGGTCGGCGACGAGCAGATCGAACACATACGCCGAATGCATGCGTTTTCGCAGGCGTTCAAGGTCTTCGAGCTGGACGACTACCTGCCCAACCTGCCGGTCAAGAGCGTGCACCGGTCGCACATGCCCAAGGACATCTTGCGCTCCATACGCCGTGGCCTGGCCTATGTGGACCGCTTTGTGGTGTCCACCCAGCCGCTGGCCGAGGCCTTCGCCGGGCTGCATGACGATATACGGGTAGTGCCCAACACCCTGGAGCCGCGGATCTGGAGCGGGCTCAGTGCCTTGCGCCGGCAATCGCGCAAACCCCGTGTGGGCTGGGCGGGCGGCGCAAGCCACACCGGTGACCTGGAAGTGATCGCGGATGTGATCAAGGAGCTGGCAGGCGAAGTGGAGTGGGTATTCTTCGGCCTGTGCCCGGCCAAGCTGCGGCCATACATTCATGAGTACCATGAGAGCGTTGCCATCGAGCGTTACCCGGCAACGCTGGCCAGGATGAACCTGGACCTGGCCTTGGCCCCTGTTGAGCAAAACCTGTTCAACGACTGCAAGAGCAACCTGCGTTTGCTGGAGTACGGCGCGTGCGGCTTCCCGGTCATCGCCAGTGATGTGCGCTGCTACCAGGGCTACCCGGAATTGCCGGTGACCCTGGTGAAAAACCGGTTCCGGGCCTGGGTGGATGCGATTCGCATGCACATTGCCGACCTGGATGCCACGGCCAGGGCAGGTGATGAGCTGCGCAATGCGGTGCTGGGCGGGTGGATGCTGGAAGGGGAGAACCTGGCCAGGTGGGGCAGGGCGTGGTTGCCGGACACTGCTCAGTGACAGCGGGGTAAGCTGGGAATCGCCTGGGTGCACGGTGCCCAAGTTTCGGCACGGCTATTGCTTCATCGCTGGCATCACACCGTTTTTATGACGGTCAGCCATGCGAGAGAGCACGATGCCCCAGGCCGCCCACGTATCCCCGTCCCTGGCCGAGCAGGAGAGCCGGCAGGGTGTCGAGCAGGCGTTCGCCCTGTTCGATCAGGTCTCCAGCCAGCTCAGCCAGTCCTACAGCCTGCTCGAAGCCAGGGTCAGCGAGCTGAAAGGCGAGCTGGCCGTGGTCAGCGCCCAGCGCATCGAGGAGTTGAACGAAAAGGAGCGCCTGGCCAACCGCCTGCAGAACCTGCTGGACCTGCTGCCGGGTGGCGTTATCGTGATCGACGGGCAAGGGCGGGTGCGCGAGGCAAACCCGGCTGCCTGCGAGCTGCTGGGCGAGCCGTTGCTCGGCCAGCTGTGGCGGCACGTGATCGCGCGCAGCTTTGCCCCGCGTGAGGACGACGGCCACGAGGTTTCGCTGCGCGACGGGCGCCGCTTGTCCATTGCAACCCGTTCGTTGGACGCCGAGCCCGGGCAGTTGGTGCTGCTCAATGACCTGACCGAAACCCGTCGCCTGCAAGATCAACTGGCCCGTCATGAACGCCTGTCGTCCCTTGGGCGCATGGTGGCCTCGCTGGCGCACCAGATCCGTACGCCATTGTCGGCCGCCATGCTGTATGCCAGCCACCTGGCAGACCCCGAGCAGGCGCTGACCACCCAGACCCGCCAGCGCTTTGCCGGCAGCCTGAAAGAACGCTTGCACGAGTTGGAACAGCAAGTGCGCGACATGCTGGTGTTTGCCCGCGGAGAGCTGCCGCTACAGGACCGTGTAACCCCCAAGGCGCTGTTCCAGGCGCTGCAGCAAGCGGCCCAGACCCACGTTCAGGGCCATGCCGTACGCTGGCAGTGCGACAGCCGCCTGGGCGAGTTGCTGTGCAACCGCGACACCCTGGTGGGTGCGTTGCTCAACCTGATCGAGAATGCCTTGCAGGCCAGCCCGGCGCCGGCGAGGCTCAAGGTTCACCTGTGGCGCCGCCATGGCACCCTGCACCTGTGCGTCAGTGATGCCGGGAGTGGCATCGCGCCCGAGCTGCTGGGCCGCCTGGGTGAACCGTTCCTTACTACCAAATCCACGGGTACCGGCCTGGGCCTGGCGGTGGTGAAGGCCGTGGTCAAGGCCCATGACGGCGCGCTCAGCCTGCGCTCCAAGGTTGGCCGTGGCACCTGCGTGCGCATCGAGCTGCCGCTGATCGATGGGGCAGACGGCCCGTGATGCCCGTTACGGTGTTGCTGGTCGAGGATGACCGCGTGCTGCGTGAGGCGCTGGCCGATACCCTCGACCTCGGCGGCGTCGCCCACCAGGCGGTGAGCAGTGCCGAGCAGGCCCTGCAGGCCGTGCGCGAACGGTCGTTCCACCTGGTGATCAGCGATGTGAACATGCCAGGTATGGACGGGCACCAATTGTTGACGCAATTACGCCGCCAGCAACCGCAGTTGCCGGTGTTGCTGATGACCGCCCATGCCGCCGTGGAGCGCGCCGTAGAGGCCATGCGCCAAGGCGCCGTTGATTACCTGGTCAAGCCCTTCGAACCCAAGGCCTTGCTCAGCCTGGTGCAGCAGCACGCGGCAGGGCGCGCCGAGGACGCGGACGGCCCGATTGCCTGTGAACCCGCCAGCCGCCAATTGCTGGAGCTGGCCGCGCGGGTGGCCCGCAGCGATTCCACGGTGCTGATCTCTGGTGAGTCCGGCACGGGCAAGGAAGTGCTGGCGCGCTACATTCACCAGCAGTCCACCCGTGCCAGCCAACCCTTCGTGGCCATCAACTGCGCAGCCATCCCCGACAACATGCTGGAAGCCACGCTGTTTGGCCACGAGAAGGGGGCCTTCACCGGGGCTATTGCCGCCCAGCCCGGCAAGTTCGAGCAGGCCGACGGCGGCACCCTGCTGCTTGACGAGATTTCGGAGATGCCCCTGGGCTTGCAGGCCAAGCTGTTGCGGGTGCTGCAGGAGCGTGAGGTGGAGCGGGTGGGCGGGCGCCGGCCCATTCAGTTGGATATCCGCGTGCTGGCCACCACCAACCGCGACCTCGCGGGCGAAGTGGCGGCGGGGCGCTTCCGGGAAGACCTGTACTACCGGCTTTCGGTGTTCCCGCTGGCCTGGCGACCACTGCGCGAGCGCCAGGGCGACATCCTGCCGCTTGCCGAAAAGTTGCTGGCGCGGCATGCGCAGAAGATGAAGCACCCGCCTGTACGGCTGTCTGCACAAGCCCGTGCCTGCCTGCAGGCCTGGGCCTGGCCGGGTAACGTGCGGGAATTGGACAACGCCTTGCAGCGTGCGCTGATCCTGCAGCAGGGCGGGATTATCGAGGCGGCGGATTTTTGTCTGGAAGGCGCCATTCCGTTGGCAGCTGGCACTGAGCCATCACTGGAGAGCGCCGGGCTGGAGGGCGATGTTCGCCGGCACGAGTACCAGATGATCATTGACACCCTGCGTGCCGAGCGCGGTCGGCGCAAGGAAGCCGCCGAACGCCTGGGCATCAGCCCGCGTACCTTGCGCTACAAGCTTGCACAGATGCGTGATGCCGGCTTCGATGTGGAAGCCAGCTTGTACGGTGAGTGAGCCTGGCTGCCGGGTTGCAGCGGCGCTCGGTCTGATAGGCGCAGACCCAGGCAAGTAGAACACCTCCCCTCCAACATCCCGACCGCTCCTGCCAAGGCTGGCACCTTTGTTGCTTAGGTAGGGTATCTGCCGCATCACTGTCAAAAAAATGCGGCCGCAGGAGAGAGAAGGTCATGAGCCAAGGTGTTGAATTCAATCGTCTGATGCTGGACATGCGCGCCATGCAGGCCGACGCCATGTCGTTGCCGAAGGTGGCTGTCGCCCCTGAATTGGCACCTGGGCAAAGCACCTTCGCCGACATGCTCGGCCAGGCCATCGGCAAGGTGAACGAAACCCAGCAGGCTTCGAACCAGCTGGCCAACGCCTTCGAAATCGGCAAGAGCGGCGTTGACCTGACCGATGTGATGATCGCTTCGCAGAAGGCCAGCGTCTCGATGCAGGCCTTGACCCAGGTACGCAACAAGCTGGTCCAGGCGTACCAGGACATCATGCAGATGCCGGTGTGAGGGCGGACGTAGACCATGGCTGAAGCAGTCGTCGACAACGCGCCCGCCAAAAGTGGCCCGCCAGCGTCCAAGCCGCCGATGCTGCGCCTGGCGTTTCTGGAAAACATCGCGCAGATGCCCATTCTGCGTCAGATCGGCCTCATGGTCGGCCTGGCCGCCAGCGTGGCCATCGGCTTTGCCGTGGTGCTGTGGTCGCAGCAGCCCGATTACCGCCCCCTGTACGGCAGCCTGTCGGGCATGGACACCAAGCAGGTCATGGATACCCTGTCGGCCGCTGACATCCCCTACAACGTGGAACCCAATTCCGGCGCCCTGCTGGTGAAGGCCGACGACCTCTCCCGTGCGCGCCTGAAACTGGCAGCGGCCGGCGTGGCACCCAGCGACGGCAATGTCGGCTTCGAACTGCTGGACAAGGAACAGGGGCTGGGCACCAGCCAGTTCATGGAAGCCACCCGCTACCGCCGCAGCCTGGAAGGTGAGCTGGCGCGGACCGTGTCGAGCCTGAACAACGTCAAGGCCGCCCGCGTGCACCTGGCCATCCCGAAGAGCTCGGTGTTTGTCCGTGATGAACGCAAACCCAGTGCCTCGGTACTGGTTGAGCTGTACCCGGGCCGCGCCCTGGAGCCTGGGCAGGTGATGGCGATCGTCAATCTGGTTGCCACCAGCGTGCCTGAGCTGGACAAGTCCCAGGTAACCGTGGTCGACCAGAAGGGCAACCTGCTGTCCGACCAGATCCAGGACTCTGCGCTGACCCAGGCGGGCAAGCAGTTCGACTACAGCCGCCGGGTGGAGAGCATGCTCACCCAGCGCGTGCACAACATTCTGCAGCCGGTGCTGGGCAATGACCGCTACAAGGCCGAGGTGTCTGCCGACCTGGATTTCAGTGCGGTCGAGTCCACCTCCGAGCAGTTCAACCCTGACCAGCCCGCGCTGCGCAGCGAGCAGTCGGTAGACGAGCAGCGTGCCAGCAGCCAGGGCCCGCAGGGTGTGCCCGGTGCCTTGAGCAACCAGCCGCCGGGCGCTGCGTCCGCGCCGCAGACCACCGGTGGCGCGGCCACGGCGGCCGGGGCGATCCAGCCTGGCCAGCCGTTGGTCGATGCCAATGGCCAGCAGATCATGGACCCGGCCACTGGCCAGCCCATGCTCGCGCCCTATCCGTCGGACAAGCGTCAGCAAAGCACCAAGAATTTCGAGCTGGACCGCTCCATCAGCCATACTCGCCAGCAGCAGGGGCGCACCATGCGCCTGTCGGTGGCGGTGGTGGTGGATGACCAGGTCAAGGTTGATGCAGCCAATGGCAACACCACCCATGTGCCATGGGGCGCCGAAGACCTGGCACGCTTCACGCGCCTGGTACAGGATGCGGTGGGCTACGATGCCAGCCGGGGCGACAGCGTCACGGTGATCAACGTGCCGTTCGCACCGGAC
Organism: Pseudomonas sp. S36; assembly: GCF_016647875.1. NCBI lineage: Bacteria > Pseudomonadati > Pseudomonadota > Gammaproteobacteria > Pseudomonadales > Pseudomonadaceae > Pseudomonas > Pseudomonas sp. S36. The sequence continues at coordinate 55,994 of NZ_JACVVG010000027.1, forward strand.
CGCGGTGAAGAAATTGCCGACATTGCGTTCTACCAGCAGCCGTGGTTCTGGGATATCGTCAAGCAGGTACTGGGTGTGCTGTTCATCCTGGTGCTGGTGTTCGGCGTGCTGCGCCCGGTGCTCAACAACCTCACAGGGGGTGGCAAGCAGGCTGCCCCGGACAGCGACATGGAGCTGGGCGGCATGATCGGGCTCGATGGCGAACTGGCCAGCGACCGCGTCAGCCTGGGTGGCCCGACAAGCATTCTGCTGCCAAGCCCCACCGAGGGCTACGAGGCACAGCTCAACGCAATCAAAGGCCTTGTGGCCGAGGACCCGGGCCGTGTCGCCCAGGTCGTGAAAGACTGGATCAACGCCGATGAGTGATAACCGAGCCGTTACCGCCAAGCTGAGCCGCGTCGACAAGGCAGCCATCCTGCTGCTTTCACTGGGCGAAACCGATGCCGCGCAGGTGCTGCGCCACATGGGGCCCAAGGAAGTGCAGCGGGTGGGTGTGGCCATGGCGCAGATGGGCAACATTCACCGCGACCAGGTCGAGCAGGTGATGAGCGAGTTCGTCGAAGTGGTCGGCGACCAGACCAGCTTGGGCGTGGGTTCCGATGCCTATATCCGCAAGATGCTCAACCAGGCACTGGGTGAAGACAAGGCCAATGGCCTGGTCGACCGCATTCTGCTGGGTGGCAACACCAGCGGCCTGGACAGCCTGAAATGGATGGAACCGCGCGCGGTTGCCGACGTGATCCGCTACGAACACCCGCAGATCCAGGCCATCGTGGTGGCCTACCTGGACCCGGACCAGGCGGGTGAAGTGCTGAGCAACTTCGACCACAAGGTGCGCCTGGACATCGTGTTGCGGGTATCGTCGCTGAACACCGTGCAACCGGCTGCGTTGAAAGAGCTGAACCAGATTCTGGAGAAGCAGTTCTCCGGCAACTCCAATGCCGCGCGTACCACCCTGGGTGGCATCAAGCGCGCTGCCGACATCATGAACTTCCTCGACAGCTCGGTGGAGGGCGCGTTGATGGACTCGATCCGCGAGATCGACAGCGACCTGTCCGAGCAGATCGAAGACTTGATGTTCGTGTTCAACAACCTGGCCGACGTCGACGACCGCGGTATCCAGGCGCTGTTGCGCGAGGTGTCTTCGGATGTGCTGGTGGTGTCGCTCAAGGGTGCAGACGAGCGGGTCAAGGACAAGATCTTCAAGAACATGTCCAAGCGTGCCTCCGAGCTGCTGCGCGACGACCTCGAGGCCAAGGGCCCGGTGCGGGTCAGCGACGTGGAAACGGCGCAGAAGGAAATCCTCACCATCGCCCGCCGCATGGCCGACGCCGGCGAAATCGTCCTCGGCGGCAAGGGCGCCGAAGAAATGATCTGAAAGCTGCAAGCTTTAAGCTGCAAGCTGCAAGACAAAGCAGCCCCCATGCAGCCTGCTTAGGCTTGTAGCTTTAAGCTGCAAGATACAAGCTTCAAGGGGTAAGAAAAAAGCAGCCCTCATGCAGTCTGCTTTGGCTTGCAGCTTGCAGCTTGCAGCTTGCCACTCGTAGCTATTTAAACAGGCGAGTTCATGTCCACCAAAGAACACCATCCCAGCGACCTGATCCGTGCCCGTGACCTTGAGGGGGTGGACGTATGGGCGCTGCCCAGTTTTGACCCCCAGCCGCCGCCTCGGTCCGAACCCGAACAACCGGTAGAAGTAGAAGAGGAGGTCGAGGAAGTGCCGCTGGAAGACGTCCAGCCGCTTACCCTTGAAGAACTCGAAGCCATTCGCCAGGAAGCCTACAACGAGGGCTTTGCCACCGGTGAGCGTGAAGGTTTTCACAGCACCCAGCTGAAGGTGCGTCAAGAAGCCGACGAAGCCCTCAAGGTAAAGCTGGCCAGCCTCGAACGCTTGATGACCCATCTGATGGAACCGATCGCCGAGCAGGACACGCACATCGAGAAAACCCTGGTGCACCTGGTGGCCCACATCACCCGGCAGGTGATTGGCCGCGAGCTGCACAGCGATTCCAGCCAGATCACCCAGGTACTGCGCGGCGCGCTGAAACTGCTGCCGATGGGCGCTGACAACATCCGCATCCACCTCAACCCGCAGGACTTCGAGCTGGCCAAAGCCCTGCGCGAGCGCCATGAAGAAAACTGGCGGCTGCTGGAAGACAGCACCTTGCTGCCGGGCGGCTGCCGCATCGAAACGGCCCAAAGCCGCATCGACGCGACCATGGAAACCCGCATCGAAAAAGCGGTGGCACAACTGTTCGATCAATTGCACGACCATTCCCTGCACCCTGCCGCCGCTGACCTTTCGGTAGACCTGGATGCACCGGCGGAGCCAGCGGATGCGCCTTGAACGCACCAGCTTCGGCAAGCGCCTGGGCACTTACGCCGAGGCCATCGAGCTGCCGGCGCAACCGGTGGTCGAAGGCCGCCTGCTGCGCATGGTGGGCCTGACCCTGGAAGCCGAAGGCCTGCGCGCTGCCGTGGGCAGCCGTTGCCTGGTCATCAACGATGACAGCTACCACCCAGTGCAGGTCGAAGCCGAGGTGATGGGCTTCGCCGGGCCCAAGGTGTTCCTGATGCCGGTGGGCAGCATTGTCGGCATTGCGCCTGGCGCGCGGGTGGTGCCGCTGGACGACGGCGGTCGCCTGCCCATGGGCATGAGCATGCTGGGCCGGGTGCTCGATGGCGCCGGCCGTGCACTGGATGGCAAGGGTGGCATGAAGGCCGAGGACTGGGTGCCCATGGACGGCCCGGTGATCAACCCGCTCAACCGCGACCCTATCAGCAAGCCGCTGGACGTGGGCATTCGCAGTATCAATGGCCTGCTTACCGTAGGCCGCGGTCAGCGCCTTGGCCTGTTTGCTGGCACCGGTGTGGGTAAGTCGGTGTTGCTGGGCATGATGACCCGTTTCACCGAAGCCGAGATCATTGTGGTGGGCCTGATTGGCGAACGGGGGCGCGAGGTGAAGGAGTTCATCGAGCACATCCTCGGCGAGGAGGGCATCAAGCGCTCGGTGGTGGTGGCATCGCCTGCCGATGATGCGCCGCTGATGCGTCTGCGCGCTGCCATGTACTGCACGCGCATCGCCGAGTACTTCCGCGACAAGGGTAAAAACGTGCTGCTGCTGATGGACTCGCTGACCCGCTTCGCCCAGGCCCAGCGGGAAATTGCCCTGGCCATCGGCGAACCGCCGGCTACCCGCGGTTATCCGCCGTCAGTGTTCGCCAAGCTGCCCAAGCTGGTGGAGCGGGCCGGCAACGGGGAGGCGGGTGGCGGCTCCATCACCGCGTTCTACACGGTATTGTCCGAAGGCGATGACCAGCAGGACCCCATCGCCGACTCGGCGCGGGGCGTGCTGGACGGTCACTTCGTGCTGTCGCGGCGCCTGGCCGAAGAGGGCCATTACCCGGCCATCGATATCGAGGCCTCCATCAGCCGGGTGATGCCGCAGGTGGTGGATGCCGATCACCTGCGCGAGGCGCAGAAGTTCAAGCAGCTGTGGTCGCGCCTTTCGCAAAGCCGCGACCTGATCAGCGTGGGGGCCTATGTTGCAGGTGGCGACCCTGAAACGGATTTGGCCATCGCCCTGCAGTCACGCCTGGTCGAGTATTTGCGCCAGGGGTTGCAGGAGAACGTGGGCATGGCGCAAAGCCGCGACCAGTTGGGGGCGATTTTCACGCCCCCGGCAGGCTGATAGCCGATGGCGCTGCCAGGGCGCGCCGCGCGCCTTGCGCCGGTGGTGGGCATGGCCGAAGAAGCCGAGCGCAAGGCCGCCCAGCGCCTGGGGCAGTTCCAGCAGCAGGTGGCCACGGCCCAGGCCAAGCTGGCAGAGCTGGAGCGCTTTCGCGAAGATTACCAGCAGCAGTGGATCAACCGCGGTGGCCAGGGGGTGAATGGCAGTTGGCTGGTCAATTACCAGCGCTTTCTCGGGCAGCTCGAAACCGCCATGACCCAGCAGCGTCAGAGCCTGGTGTGGCACCAGAACAACCTCAACAATGCGCGGGGCGTGTGGCAGCAGGCCTACGCGCGGGTTGAAGGGTTGCGCAAACTGGTGCAGCGCTACATGGACGAAGCCCGGCGTGCCGAAGACAAGCGCGAGCAGCGCCTGCTCGATGAACTGTCCCAGCGCCTGCCGCGCCAGGAACCGCTCTAGCCTCCACCACTTGCGGCCCCCCGCCGTGGCTGCTACACCTTCATGAGGACGCACCCGCCATCATCGAAGGAATCGCTGAAATGGCAGTTGAAACGGATTTTTCGCAGGACGGCAAAAAGCTCACGATCAGGATCAAAGGGCGCTTCGATTTCGGCAGGCACCAGGAATTTCGCGATGCCTACGAGCGTCAGCCAAGCCGCCCCGATGCCGTGGTGGTCGACCTGCAAGACACCACTTACCTCGACAGTTCAGCGCTGGGCATGCTGCTGATGCTGCGCGACCACGCCGGGGGCGATGAAGCCGATGTGCGGGTGGTGCACGCCAGCTCGGATGTGCGCAAGATCCTCGCCATCTCCAATTTCGACAAACTCTTCGACATCAGTTGAGCGCCAATATGCCAGCCGGGCAGGGTTTGACGGTGCTGGTTGCCGAAGACAGTGACGTCGACCGCATGCTCCTGGCGCAGATCGTAAAGCGCCAGGGGCACCTGGTGGTCACTGCGCAGAACGGCCAGGAAGCGGTGGCATTGTTCAGCGAACGCCGCCCGCAGGTGGTGTTGCTCGATGCGCTGATGCCGGTGATGGATGGCTTCGAGGCTGCGCGGCAGATCAAGGCCCTGGCCGGCGAGGCGCTGGTGCCGATCATCTTCCTGACGTCCCTCAATGAAGAGCAGGCACTGGTGCGGTGCCTGGAGGCGGGCGGCGATGACTTCATGGCCAAGCCCTACAGTGCCGTGATCCTGGCCGCCAAGATCCGCGCCATGGAGCGCCTGCGCCGGCTGCAGGACACGGTGCTCCAGCAGCGTGACCAGATCGCCCGGCACCACCACCACCTGCTGAACGAACAGCGGGTAGCCAAGGCGGTATTCGACAAGGTCGCCCACTCCGGTTGCCTTGGCGCGCCCAACATTCGCTTTGTGCAGTCGCCTTACGCACTGTTCAATGGCGACCTGATGCTCGCGGCCTTTACGCCGTCCGGTGACATGCGCGTATTCCTCGGGGATTTCACCGGCCATGGCCTGCCGGCAGCGGTCGGCGCCATGCCCCTGGCCGAAGTGTTCTACGGCATGACGGCCAAGGGCTACACCATGCCCCAGGTGCTGCGCGAGATGAACGCCAAGCTCAAACGCATCCTGCCCGTCGACATGTTCTGCTGCGCGCTGTTGCTCAACCTCAGCCAGCAGCGGGCGGTAGTGGAGGTATGGAACGGCGGCATGCCCGACGGCTACCGCCTGTCGGCGGAAGGTGCTGTACTGACGCCATTGCAGTCACGTCATCTACCGTTGGGTATTCTGGGGCCTGGGCAGTTCGATGACGCTGTCGAGGTATGGCCGCTGGCCGCAGGCGAGCGGGTTCTGTTGCTGTCCGACGGCGTGCTGGAAACAGCAGATGCCCAGGAGCGCCTGTTCGGCGAGCAGCGCCTGCGGTCGGTGTTGGCCGGCAACCGTGAGCCAGCGCTGCTGTTCAGTGAGCTGATGCAGGCGCTGGCGCTGTTTGGTGGGCAGCCACGGGATGACATCAGTTTGTGCGATATCCGCATGCCCGGCGCCCAAGAGCCGTTGCCGGCTCCTGTAAACTACCCGGACAGTGGCTCGACCAGCCCGGCAGACTGGTCGCTGGGGTTCGAGGTTCGCGGGCAAAGCCTGCGTCAGTTCAACCCCGTACCGTACCTGGTGCAGTTGTTGCAGCAGGTTCATGGCCTGCGTACCCGTGGCGGGAACCTGTACAGTGTGCTCAGCGAGTTGTACTCCAACGCGCTTGAACATGGCGTGCTTGGCCTGGATTCGCAGCTCAAGCGGGATGTGCAGGGGTTTGCCGACTATTATCAGGAACGCGCTCGGCGCCTGGCATTGTTGAGCGAGGGCTTCGTGCGCATCGACCTTGTGGTTGAACCGCATGCCCAGGGCGGGCGTCTGAAGATCGACGTGCGTGACAGCGGTGAGGGTTTCGACGTGCAGCAGGTGCTGTCACGGGCGGCATTGCAACAAGGGCTGAGTGGGCGCGGGCTGGAACTGGTCCGGCGGCTGTCCAGCAGTGCAACCTGGGCCGAAGGTGGCCGGTGCGCACGCGTGGAGTTCGCCTGGTGAGCCTGGGGCGGGCTCGGGCATTTATCTGGCTTGATCAAGGAGCGAACAAGTGGCTGACATGCATATCGACCACAAGGTACTCAGCGACCTGCGAGAAGTCATGGAAGATGGCTATCTGCAGCTGGTACAGACCTTTCTAGATGACTCCGAGCGGCGCCTGGGGCAACTGCATGCGGCGCGCAGCGCCCAGGAGCTGGGCGCCGCTGCCCACAGTTTCAAGGGCAGCAGCAGCAACATGGGCGCCGTTGCGCTGGCGGGCCTGTGCCAGCAACTGGAGGACCGTGCCCGCCGCCCCCCTTTGTTCGGCATCGAAGACCTGATCAGCCGTATCGATCAGGAGTTCGCCGAGGTGCAGCGCTTCTACCGTGCCGAGCAGCAGGGAATATCCGCAGGCTGACAGGTAACTTGGCGCGACTTTTGCTCATACACCGACGTGATCATTCAGTTTATGGCGCGGAGACCGCTCAATGCCTGTCGCATCCAACCCCTTGTTGCAAGCCAATACCCTTGGCGATGCCTCCCGTACGGCGCCCGCGTCAGCGGGCAAAACGCCGCAGGTACAGGGCAACAACGGCGATGGGTTCGGCCAGGTAATGGCGCGTCAGGGGCGCGACAAGGTTGCCGGCCTTGCCGATAAAGCTGTTGCCGGCAAACCGTCGGACAAGAGCGATGGGGCTGTTAGCGGCAAGCAGTCGGCAGCCGACAAGGGCAAGGTTGCCGATGACGGCAATAAGTTGCCGGCCGAGGACACCACTGCGGTCGACACCGGCATGCGTGATGCCAGCCTCGTCGCTGGGCAGGTCACCGACGCCCCACCAGGCGCGCAACTGATCCAGGCCCAGGCACAGGCCGTGGCACCCGTGCTCCAGGCCGCCGGCCCGCAGCCTGAAGAGTCACCTGCCGAGCAGGCGTTCGACCCGGATGCTGACCCGCTCGCCAATCTACCGACGCTGCGCCTGGCACTTGAGCACAGCGCCCAGGCCAAAGGCAGTACATCGGCTCATGCGCTGGACGCGGACCGCACCCAGGGCGAAAGCAATGCTGCTCCCGTCAATACCTTGGCGGGTGGCGTGACCAGTGCCGAGGGCGAGGCCGACGGTGCTGGCGACAAGGCCTTCGGCGCCCTGCTTGAAGATGGCCTCAAGGATACCAAGAGCGCCGCCAGCGATACCCGGGTTGATGATTTCGCCAGCCGCCTGGCCAACCTGACCCAGGCGGCCACAGCGAAGACCGCCAATGCCGTACCGGTCAACGCCAACCCGCTGCACCAGCCTCTGCCGATGAACCAGGGTGCCTGGACCGAAGGCTTGGTGAACCGGGTGATGTACCTGTCCAGCCAGAACCTGAAGTCGGCGGATATCCAGCTGGAGCCGGCCGAGCTGGGCCGCCTGGATATCCGTGTCAATGTGGCCGCCGACCAGCCCACCCAGGTGACCTTCATCAGCGGCCATGCTGGCGTACGCGACGCCCTGGACAGCCAGGTGCACCGGCTGCGTGAGTTGTTCACCCAGCAGGGCCTGGCGCAGCCGGACGTCAACGTTGCCGACCAGTCCCGCGGCCAGCAGCAAGGCCAGGCGCAGCAGCAGGGCAGCCAGTTGTCCGGGGTGGCTGCGCGCCGGGCGGAGCAGGGCGCCGCTGAAGCGACCGAGGCATCCAGGCCCGTCGAGCAGCAGGTGTTCATCGGCGACAGCGCGGTCGATTACTACGCCTGATTCGCCAACACGGCGATTCCCCCTTCGCGCAGCCGTAACCAGGGCTGCGCGCAATCTGGCATAACACTTGCTCAAGCCATCCCATTCTTCCTATAACCCCTGATGGACGACGGATTATTGGCATGGCGAATACCGAAGCAGTGAAAGACCCCGCCGCTAAAGGCAAACTCAAGCTGATCCTGCTCATCGTTGCTGGCTTGTTGCTGGCCGTTGGCCTGTCGGTGGGCGCCACCTGGTTCTTCATGCACAAGAGCGAGCCAGCCCCGGCTGCCGATGCCGCCGCTACCAACGTCAAGCCCGCCGCCATCTACGAGGCACTGACGCCGGCATTCGTCGTCAATTTCAACCAGAACGGCCGCCAGCGCTACATGCAGGTCAGCATCACCCTGCAGGCCCGCAACCAAGCGGACCTGGACGCGCTCAAGGTGCACATGCCGGTGATCCGCAACAACCTGGTGATGATGTTCTCCGGGGTCGGCTTCGATACCTTGGCCAGCAGTGCAGTGGGGCAAGAGATGCTGCGCCAGAAGGCTACCGTGGTGGTGCAGGAAGTGGCCCAGAAGGAAGTCGGCAAGCCGGTAATCGACCAGTTGCTGTTCACCAATTTCGTATTGCAGTAGGAGTGGGCAATGGCCGTACAGGACCTGCTGTCCCAGGATGAGATCGATGCCCTGTTGCATGGCGTCGACGACGGTCTGGTACAGACCGAGAGTGCATCCGAGCCTGGCAGCATCAAAAGCTACGACCTGACCAGCCAGGACCGCATTGTTCGGGGGCGCATGCCTACCCTCGAAATGATCAACGAACGCTTTGCCCGCTACACCCGCATCAGTATGTTCAACCTGTTGCGCCGCTCTGCCGACGTGGCAGTGGGGGGCGTGCAGGTGATGAAGTTCGGTGAGTACGTGCATTCGTTGTACGTGCCCACCAGCCTGAACCTGGTGAAGATCAAGCCGCTGCGCGGCACGTCGCTGTTCATCCTCGACGCCAAGCTGGTGTTCAAGCTGGTGGACAACTTCTTTGGCGGCGACGGCCGCCACGCCAAGATCGAAGGCCGCGAGTTCACCCCTACCGAATTGCGGGTGGTGCGCATGGTGCTGGACCAGTGCTTCATCGACCTCAAGGAGGCCTGGCAGGCGATCATGCCGGTGAACTTCGAGTACATGAACTCCGAGGTCAACCCGGCCATGGCCAACATCGTCGGCCCCAGCGAGGCGGTGGTGGTGTCCACCTTCCACATCGAACTGGACGGCGGTGGCGGCGACCTGCACGTGACCATGCCTTACTCGATGATCGAGCCGGTGCGCGAGATGCTCGATGCGGGCTTCCAGTCCGACCTGGACGACCAGGACGAGCGCTGGGTCAAGGCCTTGCGCGAAGACGTGCTGGACGTTGCCGTGCCGGTGACCGCCACCGTCGCCCGCCGCCAGCTGAAACTGCGCGACATTCTGCACATGCAGCCTGGTGACGTGATCCCGGTCGAGCTGCCCGAGCACCTGGTGCTGCGCGCCAATGGCGTACCCGCGTTCAAGGCGCGCCTGGGCTCGCACAAGGGCAACCTGGCCCTGCAGATCATCGACCCGATCGAACGCCGCTGAGCGCGTGCCGCTCGCTTTTACCGAATTGAATGCCTGTCGAGGAAACCATGGCTAACGAAAACGAGATCACCTCTCCAGAAGACCAGGCGCTGGCCGATGAGTGGGCCGCGGCGCTGGAGGAAACCGGCGCGGCCGGCCAGGCCGATATCGATGCACTGCTGGGCGATACCGGCAACAACCCGGGGCCGGGCCGCCTGCCCATGGAAGAGTTTGCCAGCTCGCCCAAGCCCAACCCCAACGTCAGCCTGGAAGGCCCGAACCTTGATGTGATCCTGGACATCCCGGTGAGCATTTCCATGGAAGTGGGCAGCACCGAAATCAACATCCGCAACCTGTTGCAGCTCAACCAGGGCTCTGTGATCGAACTCGACCGCCTGGCGGGTGAGCCGCTGGACGTGCTGGTCAACGGTACGCTGATCGCCCATGGCGAGGTGGTGGTGGTCAACGAGAAGTTCGGCATTCGCCTGACCGACGTGATCAGCCCCAGCGAACGTATCAAGAAGCTGCGCTGAGTGAAGGGCATGAGGCGCGCCATCGCGGCACCCATCGCACTGTTGGCCAGCCAGCTGTGCCAGGCCGCCGCCACGCCGGCACTGACCCCGGCGGCGCCACCGGGCAGCCTGAGCGGCCAGCTGGCGCAGATGGTGTTCGGCCTGCTGCTGGTAGTGGGGCTGATCTTCCTGCTGGCGTGGCTGCTGCGGCGTGTGCAGGGCTCGGCGGTCAAGGGCGGGCAGGTGATCGAGATCGTCGGCAGCCGCGCCATCGGCCCGCGGGACCGGTTGCTGCTGGTGCAGGTGGGCAAGGAGCAGATCCTGATCGGTCACAGCCCCGGAAGCATCGAGACCCTGCATGTACTGGCAGAGCCGGTCGAGGTCCCGCAGGGGGCGCGCCAGGCAACGCCTGAGTTTGCCCAACGGCTGATGGAACTGATGGGCAAGGACCCTAAGGACAAGACGCGATGAGCGCCACGCTGCGTACGTTGTTCACCCTGCTGCTGTTGCTGGCCGCGCCGCTGGCCCTGGCCGCCGACCCCTTGTCGATCCCCGCCATCACCTTGTCCAACGGGGCGAACGGGCAGCAGGAGTATTCGGTCAGCCTGCAGATTCTGCTGATCATGACGGCGCTGAGCTTCATCCCTGCGTTCGTCATCCTGATGACCAGCTTCACCCGCATCATCATTGTGTTCTCCATCCTGCGTCAGGCCCTGGGCCTGCAGCAGACACCGTCCAACCAGATCCTGACGGGGATGGCGCTGTTCCTCACCCTGTTCATCATGGCGCCGGTGTTCGACCGGGTGAACCAGACCGCCCTGCAGCCTTACCTGAACGAGCAGATGACCGCGCAGGAGGCCATCGACAAGGCCCAGGGGCCGCTGAAGGACTTCATGCTGGCGCAGACCCGGCAAAGCGACCTGGACCTGTTCATGCGTCTGTCCAAGCGCACCGACATCACCGGCCCCGACCAGGTGCCGCTGACCATTCTGGTGCCGTCGTTTGTCACCTCCGAGCTGAAGACGGCGTTCCAGATCGGCTTCATGATCTTCATTCCCTTTCTGATCATCGACATGGTGGTGGCCAGTGTGTTGATGGCCATGGGTATGATGATGCTGTCGCCGCTGATCATCTCGTTGCCGTTCAAGATCATGCTGTTCGTGCTGGTGGATGGCTGGGCGCTGATCATGGGTACGCTGGCTGGCAGTTTTGGTGGCGTGTGATGCCGCCTGGGAGCGCTGTGAATGACGCCTGAAGTTGCTGTCGACCTGTTCCGCGATGCCTTGTGGCTGACCACGCTGATGGTGGCCGTGCTGGTGGTGCCGAGCCTGCTGGTGGGGTTGATGGTGGCCATGTTCCAGGCCGCCACGCAGATCAACGAACAGACCCTGAGCTTTCTGCCGCGCCTGCTGGTGATGCTGGTCACGCTGATCGTGGCCGGGCCCTGGCTGGTGCAGAAGTTCATGGAGTACATCACCAACCTGTACACCAACATTCCGCAACTGATCGGTTGACGGCCTGATGCTGGAACTGACTGACACGCAGATCGGCACCTGGGTAGCCACGTTCATCCTGCCGTTGTTCAGGGTGACGGCGGTGCTGATGACCATGCCCATCTTCGGCACGCGCATGCTGCCGGCGCGGGTGCGCCTGTACGTTGCGGTGGCGATTACCGTGGTGATCGTGCCAGCGCTACCGCCATTGCCCCAGTTCGACCCCCTGAGCCTGCGCGGGCTGCTGCTGTGCGCCGAGCAGATCATCGTGGGCGCGCTGTTCGGCTTGGCCCTGCAGTTGCTGTTCCAGGCGTTCGTCATTGCCGGGCAGATCGTGGCGGTGCAGATGGGCATGGCGTTCGCGTCGATGGTGGACCCGGCCAACGGCGTGAACGTGGCGGTCATCAGCCAGTTCATGACCATGCTGGTGAGTGTGCTGTTTCTGCTGATGAACGGGCACCTGGTGGTGTTCGAGGTGCTGACTGAAAGCTTCACCACCTTGCCGGTGGGCAGTGCACTGATGGTGAACCACTTCTGGGAGTTGGCCGGGCGCATGAGCTGGATGTTCGCGGCCGGGTTGATTTTGATTCTGCCGGTGATTGCCGCTTTGCTGGTGGTGAACGTCGCCTTCGGCGTGATGACACGGGCGGCGCCGCAACTGAACATCTTCTCCATCGGTCTGCCGCTGACACTGGTCATGGGCATGCTGATTTTCTGGGTGGGCCTGGCCGATGTCTTGTCCCATTACCAGGCATTGGCCAGCGAGACGCTGCAATGGCTGCGTGAACTGGCGAGGGCGCGCTGAGCATGTCAGAGAGCGAGAGCGGTCAGGACAAGACAGAAGACCCCACCGAGAAACGCAAGCGCGACGCCCGCGAAAAGGGCGAGATCGCGCGCTCCAAAGAGCTGAACACGGTGGCGGTGACCCTGGCGGGCGCCGGCGGGCTGCTGGCATTTGGCGGGAACCTGGCCGAGACGCTGCTGACGCTGATGCGCATGAACTTCAGCCTCACCCGTGAGGTGATTGTCGATGAGCGGTCCATGGGTGCGTTTTTGCTGGTGTCCGGCAAGATGGCCATCTGGGCTGTACAGCCTTTGCTCATCCTGTTGTTCGTGATCTCCTTCGTGGCCCCGATCGCCCTGGGCGGCTTTGTGTTTTCCGGCAGCCTGCTGCAACCCAAGTTCAGCCGCATGAACCCGCTATCGGGGCTCAAGCGCATGTTCTCGATGCACGGCCTGACCGAACTGCTGAAGGCCATGGCGAAGTTTTGCGTGATTCTGATCGTGGCCGTGGTGGTGCTGGTCAATGACCGCCAGGCCTTGTTGTCGATTGCCAACGAGCCGCTGGAGCAGGCGATCATTCACAGCTTGCAGGTGGTGGGCTGGAGTGCCTTGTGGATGTCTGCCGGGCTGCTACTGATTGCGGCAGCAGACGCACCGTACCAGCTGTGGCAGACGCACAAGAAAATGAAGATGACCAAGCAGGAAGTGCGCGACGAATACAAGGACAGCGAAGGTAAACCTGAGGTCAAGCAACGTATCCGCCAGTTGCAGCGTGAGGTGTCGCAGCGGCGCATGATGGCGGCCGTGCCCCAGGCCGACGTGATCATCACCAACCCCACCCATTACGCCGTTGCGTTGCAATACGACCCCGAAAACGGCAATGCGGCGCCTTTGCTGCTGGCCAAGGGCAGCGACTTCATGGCGCTCAAGATCCGGGAGATCGGAGTCGAGCACAAGGTGCAGATTCTGGAGTCACCGGCGCTGGCGCGGGCGATCTACTATTCCACCGACGTGGAGCACGAAATCCCTGCGGGCCTGTACCTGGCCGTTGCCCAGGTGTTGGCTTATGTGTTCCAGATCCGCCAGTACCGCGCTGGCAAGGGTAAGCGCCCGGATCCGCTCAAGGATGACCTGCCGATTCCGGCGGATTTGCGGCGGGATAATTGACCCGGCGCATGGCTGTACACGCCCGCGCACCCTGCCACAGGCAACACTGGCCAGAAAAAAACGTAGGAGCGAGCGCAGCTCGCGATGCGCCGCGCGGGCGGCGC
>NZ_JACVVG010000028.1:0-67781 GCF_016647875.1 Pseudomonas sp. S36
AAACAAAACAACCCCCCCCCCCCCCCCCCGCCCTTCGTCCGGGGGGGCCGGGGGGCGCGTTCAACAACCAGAAACTACTGCGTGATCAGTGCACGTCCTTCCAGTATTCACGCTTGAGCAAATAGGCGAATACGAAGAAGAAAGCCAGGTACAGCAACACGTAGGTACCGATGCGCTGGCTTTCCAGTTTGACCGGGTTGGCCGAATAGGCCAAGAAGGTCACCAGGTTCTTGACCTTCTCGTCGAACTGCTCGGTCGTCAGGGTACCGGAATTCGGCGTGATGGTCAGCTGGTCGCAGGCCTCATGGGTCAAAGGGCTGCCGGTCAATGGATCAAATTGTTTCTTCCCATCCACCACCGTCTGCACCTGCTTGCAACCGATGACCTGATTGCCCTGCAGGCCAACCAGCACGTTGGGCATGCCAACGTTGGGGAACACCTTGTTGTTCACCCCGTAAGGGCGCGACGGATCCTCGTAGAAGGCCCGCAGGTAGCTGTACAGCCAGTCGGTACCACGCACCCGCGCCACCAGGGTCAGGTCGGGTGGTGCCGCACCGAACCAGGTCTTGGCATCAGCGGGCTTCATGCCGATCTGCATGTGGTCACCAATCTTGGCACCGGTGAACACCAGGTTGTCGAGCATCACATCGTGCGGGATGCCCAGGTCGTCGGCCACCCGCTCATAACGCTGGAACTTGGCACTGTGGCAACCCATGCAATAGTTGGCGAAGGTGCGTGCACCGTCCTGCATGGCGGCCTTGTCAGCCAGGTCGATATCGACCTTGTCCAGCTCTACCCCGTGTTCAGCGGCGAATCCAATGGCAGGCATCACGGCCAGCAAAAATACTGCAATCAACTTTTTCATCAGCCAGTCACCCTTTCCGGAACCGGTTTGGTCTTCTCGAGCCTTGTGTAGAACGGCATCAGCAGGAAGTAGGCGAAGTACAACACCGTGCACACCTGCGACAACAAGGTACGCCCCGGGGTCGGTGCCAGTACGCCCAGGACACCCAGGATCACGAAGGCAACACAGAACACCAGCAGGAAGAGCTTGCTGATCCAGCCTTTGTAGCGCATGGAGCGCACCGGGCTGCGGTCGAGCCAGGGCAGTACGAACAACACGGCGATGGCGGCACCCATGGCGATGACACCCATCAGCTTGTCAGGCACCGCGCGCAGAATGGCGTAGAACGGTGTGAAGTACCAGACTGGGGCAATGTGTTCGGGCGTCTTGAAGGCGTTGGCTTGCTCGAAGTTGGGTTTTTCCAGGAAGTAACCGCCCATTTCCGGGAAGAAGAACACCACGGAGCAGAATACGAACAAGAACACCACCACGCCTACGATGTCTTTCACGGTGTAGTAAGGGTGGAACGGAATGCCATCCAGCGGAATACCGTTTTCATCCTTGTGCTTCTTGATGTCGACGCCATCGGGGTTGTTCGAGCCCACCTCGTGCAGCGCCAGGATATGCAGCACCACCAGGCCCAGGATGACGATGGGCAATGCAACCACATGCAGGGCGAAGAAGCGGTTCAGGGTGATGCCGGAGATCAGGTAGTCACCACGAATCCACTGGGTGAGGTCATCGCCGATCACCGGAATGGCGCCAAACAGCGAGATGATCACCTGTGCGCCCCAGTACGACATCTGGCCCCAGGGCAGCAGGTAGCCCATGAAGGCCTCCGCCATCAGCGCCAGGTAGATCAGCATGCCGAACAGCCAGACCAGCTCTCTGGGCTTCTGGTAAGAGCCGTAGAGCAGGCCGCGGAACATGTGCAGGTACACCACGATGAAGAACGCCGACGCCCCGGTGGAGTGCAGGTAACGCAGAATCCAGCCGTATTCCACATCGCGCATGATGTACTCGACCGAGGCAAACGCCTCCTCGGCCGACGGTGTAAAGCTCATGGTCAGCCACACACCGGTCACGATCTGGTTGACCAGCACCAGCAGCGCCAGGGAACCGAAGAAGTACAGGAAGTTGAAGTTCTTGGGCGCGTAGTACTTGCTGAGGTGTTCTTCCCACATCTTGGTGGCGGGGAAGCGTGCGTCGACCCAGTCCATGAATTTGCTCATCATGCATTCTCCTGGTCGACGCCAATGACGACGATTTCATCCGACTCATAGGAGTGCGGCGGCACTGGCAGGTTAAGAGGGGCAGGCTGTGACTTGTAAACACGCCCGGCGAGGTCGTAGTGGGAACCGTGGCAGGGGCAGAAGTAGCCACCGACCCACTTGGGGCCCAGATCGGCGGGTGCAACTTCGGGACGGAAGGTGGGGGAGCAGCCCAGGTGCGTACACAGCCCTACCAGGATGAGAATTTCAGGCTTGATGGAGCGCACTTGCGGGTCGACGTAGGTCGGCTGCACCGAGGCTTTGGAATCCGGGTCGGACAACTCGCCGGTAATTTTTTTCAGATTGCCGAGGATCTCGTCCGTTCGCCGCACGATGAATACTGGCTGGCCTCGCCATTCGGCGACCATTTGCTGCCCTGGCTCAACCTTGGCGATATTTACCTTTACCGGTGCACCTGCGGCTTTCGCCTTGGCGCTGGGGAACCATGACCCCACGAACGGTACCGCAGCCCCCACTGCTCCCGCTGCCCCGACCACGGATGTCGCGGCTACGAGGAAGCGGCGCCGGCCTGCGTTGACGCCGTCATTGCTCATTCAGTCCTCTCCCATCAGCTTGCTTGGCCTGTTGAACCAGGCTCGTACTTAGGTTGTGTCAGTGCGCTAAAAATTGGCCGCCATGGTAAGAAACAAATCCACACACTGACAAGGTGATTACCCCGGTGCAGGGGGACAACCCACGCTTTGCTTGATCTGCGTCTATGCGACAAGCGGTCACCGACATGCTGACAGGTTAGTTCAGGCGAAAAAAAAAGCCCGGTTCCAAGGAACCGGGCTTTCTTCGACTGCCGAAGCGATATTAACGCTTGGAGTACTGAGGACGCTTACGCGCTTTACGCAGACCCACTTTCTTACGCTCGACTTCACGAGCGTCGCGGGTGACGTAGCCAGCACGACGCAGAGCGCCACGCAGGGTTTCGTCGTATTCCATCAGGGCGCGGGTGATACCGTGACGGATCGCACCGGCCTGACCGCTGACACCACCACCGGAAACGGTGACGTAAATGTCGAACTTCTCGACGCTTTCGGTCAGCTCGAGTGGCTGACGAACAACCATGCGAGCGGTTTCACGACCGAAGAACACGTCCAGAGAACGGTTGTTGATGGAGATGTTACCAGTACCCGGACGCAGGAATACGCGAGCGGTTGCGGTCTTGCGACGGCCAGTGCCGTAATTTTGAGTCGCCGACATAATGAACTATCCCGTTAGATCTTCAGTTCTTGAGGCTGCTGAGCAGTGTGTGGGTGAGCTGCACCCGCGTACACTTTCAGCTTACGGTACATGTCGCGACCCAGCGGGTTCTTAGGCAGCATGCCTTTGACCGCGGTTTCGATAACACGCTCAGGGGCCTTGGCGATCAACTTCTCGAAGTTGATTTCCTTGATGCCGCCCGGGAAACCGGAGTGGGAGTAGTACATTTTGTCGGAAGACTTGGCACCCGTTACACGAATCTGCTCGGCGTTGATGACGACGATGTAGTCGCCGGTGTCAACGTGAGGAGTGTATTCTGGCTTGTGTTTGCCACGCAGACGGCTAGCGATTTCGGTAGCCAGACGACCCAGGGTCTGGCCAGCGGCGTCGACTACGAACCACTCGCGCTTTACTGTTTCCGGTTTAGCAGTAAAAGTTTTCATTCTCTAAAGCCTCAGAGGCCGCCCAGCGAAAAATAGACGGCGAATCTTACTGGATAGTGCACGGCTTGCCAAGGGCAAGCGCGCAGCCGAACGCTGACGCTTTTGGGGGCTCGGGTCAGGCACGCCAATGTTCGACGGGGTTCTTCCTGCGTGGTGGTGCATCACTTCCGCCACACGGAGAGGCGCTGAATTATCCAGATTGCGCGAAAAATTTCAACCTGCTTTGATGAACAAACTTTCTGAAGGAGTATGCAACCGATGGAATACCGCCAGCTCGGCCGTACCGACCTCAACGTCAGCGCCCTGTGCCTGGGCACCATGACCTGGGGCGAACAGAACGATCAGGCCGAGGCCTTTGCCCAGATTGGCCGCGCCAAGGCCGCCGGCATCAACTTCATCGACACCGCCGAAATGTACCCGGTGCCGCCGCGCCCCGAAACCTACGCGGCCACCGAGCGCGTCATCGGCAACTGGTTTGCCAGCCAGGGTGACCGTGACGACTGGGTGCTGGCCAGCAAGGTGGCGGGCCCCGGCAATGGCATCAGCCACATCCGCGATGGCCAGCTCAGGCATAACCGCCAGCACATCGTCGCGGCCCTGGACGAGAGCCTCAAGCGCCTGCAAACAGACCGCATCGACCTGTACCAGTTGCACTGGCCCGAGCGCAGCACCAACTTCTTCGGCAAGCTGGGCTACCAGCACCTGCCCCAGGACCACTTCACGCCGCTGGAAGAAACCCTCGAGGTGCTGGACGAGCAGGTGCGCGCGGGCAAGATCCGCCACATCGGCCTGTCCAACGAAACGCCGTGGGGCACCATGAAGTTCCTGCAGTTGGCCGAGAGCCGGGGCTGGCCACGCGCGGTTTCGATCCAGAACCCCTACAACCTGCTCAACCGCAGCTTCGAGGTGGGGCTGGCTGAGGTCGCGATCCGTGAACAGTGCGGCCTGCTGGCCTACTCGCCCCTGGCCT
Source organism: Pseudomonas sp. S36 (assembly GCF_016647875.1). NCBI lineage: Bacteria > Pseudomonadati > Pseudomonadota > Gammaproteobacteria > Pseudomonadales > Pseudomonadaceae > Pseudomonas > Pseudomonas sp. S36. Next base: position 4,738 of record NZ_JACVVG010000028.1, read on the forward strand.
TCGGCATGCTGTCAGGCAAGTACGAGCACGGTGCCCGGCCGCAAAATGCGCGCCTGACCCTGTTCAGCCGCTTCGCCCGCTACTCCAACCCGCAGACCACCCATGCCTGCAGCCGTTACGTGCAACTGGCCCGCGAGCACGGCCTGGACCCGGCGCAGATGGCCCTGGCCTTCGTCACCCGCCAACCCTTCGTGACCAGCAACATCATCGGTGCCACCAGCCTGGAGCAGCTGGACAGCAACCTGGCCAGCCTGTCACTGACCCTGAGCGACGAACTCTTGGCCGCAATCGAGGCCATCCACCAGGACCAACCCAACCCGGCACCTTGAGCCACAGCCGCCTAGCAAGCAGCAAGCGGCGTACAGCTTGCTGCTTGCCGCTGGCAGCTTGCAGTTGCCCCCCCTTGCCGCTGGCCGAAAAAAATAAGACGATCCAGCCAGTGATTGACCACTCCCCCCTATAAGAACAATGACAATGATGTTTACCCAACCCCCCGCGTCGCTGAGGCGCGTCAGCATCCTGGCCATTGACAAGGTATTCGCTTCCACCTTGATGCAGGCCAAGGACTTCTTCCACCTCGCCAGCCTGCGTTACAGCAAGCAGCTGGGCCTGGGCTTGCAGCCCATGTTCGAGATTCACCTGGTCAGCCCTGACGGCCTGCCCGTGGAAAGTTTCAGCAATGTGCAATTGCCCGTGGACGGTGGGTTGGAAGATGCGGATGTGATCATCCTGCCGGCCTTCTGGGACGATTTCGACAACCTGCTGCAACGCTACCCCCAGGTATTGCCGTGGCTACGGGCACAACATGCCCGCGGCGCGGTGCTGTGCGCAGAGGCAAGCGGGGTGTTCTGGCTGGCCGAGTCCGGCCTGCTGGATGGCAAGGAGGCCACCACCTACTGGCGATTCTTCGCCAGCTTCGCCGAACGCTTTCCGAAGATCCGCCTGAACCAGGACAAGCACCTGACCGATGCCGACAACCTGTATTGTGCCGGCGGCGCTACATCGGCGTGCGACCTGTACATCTACCTGATCGAGCGTTTCTGCGGGGCCAACGTAGCACGTGCGGTATCCCGCGACATCCTTTACGAGGTGCAGCGCAACTACTCGCCGGGGCGCATGGGCTTCGGCGGCCAGAAGCTGCACCAGGACCTGATCATCCTGCAGATCCAGCACTGGCTCGAAGAGCATTTCGCAGACAAGTTCCGCTTCGAGGACGTGGCCCGCAACCACGGCATGAGCATCCGCAATTTCATGCGCCGCTTCCAGGGCGCCACAGGCGACAAGCCGCTGCATTACCTGCAACGCCTGCGGATCGAGACAGCCAAGGGGTTGTTGTCCAGCACCCGCAAGAGCATCAAGACCATCAGTTACGAGGTCGGCTACGACGATGCCAGTTTCTTCGCGCGGCTGTTCCGCCAGCACACCGAACTGTCACCCAACCAGTATCGCCAGCAATTCATGCAGGAGGCCTAGGGGCCGCCTGCAGCGGCAAGCTGCAAGCTAAAGCCAGTGCGGTGTACGCGCTGCTGTGGCTTTTTCTTGCAGCTTGCAGCTTGCAGCTTGCCGCTGCCCGCTAGGGCCTGTGGGGGCGGGACAGGAACTCGTGGGACTGCATTTCCAGCAGCCGGCTGAGCGTGCGCTGGAACTCGAAGCTCAGGCGCCCGCCCGTGTACAGGTCTTTGAGCTCCACCTCGGCTGAGATGATCAGCTTGACGTTGCGGTCGTAGAACTCGTCCACCATGTTGATGAAGCGGCGGGCGATGTCGTCGGTGGCGACGCCCATCTGCTCCACATTGCTCAGCAACACGGCATGGAAGATCTTGCCCAGTTCGATGTAGTCGTTCTGGCTGCGCGGCCCGTCGCACAGGGCGCGGAAGTCGAACCAGGCCACGTCGTCGCAGGTGCGCAGCGCGTGGATCGGGCGGTTTTCGATCATCAGTACATCGTTTTCCACCGCCTGGGTGCACTCAGGCGTCAGCGCCTTGAAGCTGGCGCGCATGCTCTGCTGAGCGGCTTCATCGAGCGGGTGGTGGAACAGCTCAGCCTGCTCCAGGTGGCGCAGGCGGTAGTCGACCCCGCTGTCGACGTTCACCACGTCGGTGTACTGCTTGATCATGGCAATGGCCGGCAGGAAGCGCGCACGTTGCAGGCCATCCTTGTAGAGGCCGTCCGGCACGATGTTGGACGTGGCCACCAGCGATACACCGTTCTTGAACAGTTCTTCCATCAAGGTGCCGAGGATCATGGCATCGGTGATATCCGACACGAAGAATTCGTCGAAGCAGATGACCTTGGCCTCTTCGCTGAAGCGCTTGGCAATAATGGTCAGCGGGTTCTTCTCGCCCTTGAGGGTTTTCATTTCCTCGTGCACCCGCTTCATGAAGCGGTGGAAGTGCGTGCGCATCTTCTGCTTGAACGGCAGCGCCTCGTAGAAGGTATCGACCAGGTAGGTCTTGCCTCGCCCTACCCCACCCCAGAAGTACAGGCCCTTGACCGGGGTCTGCTCCTTTTTGCCAAACAGTTTGCCGAACATGCCCGGCTTGTTGTTCTGTGCATGCACCAGGTCGTCGTACAGGCGCTGCAGGTGACGCACCGCATTTTCCTGCGCCGCGTCATGGAAGAAGTCGGGACGTTTCAGATCTGCTTGATAGCGTTCTAAGGGAGTCATGATTCGTTAGCGAGGCAACAAAAAACGGGCCGTCACTGTAGCGACCGGCCCGCTTAATGGCAATCAGACTTGCGGCGAAATGCCTCAGCCCGAGCGCATTTCCTACATTCAGCCTTGTTGCGGCTGCAGGGCTGCACGCAGGCTTTCGATGGCCGCATCACGGGCCTCGACGCTGCTGCACTGCGGCCCGTCGGCAACGTGCTCGCCGTTCAACCACAGGCCAAAGCCCAGGCCCTCGGCGCGTACATCGGCCTCGCCACCCTGCTGCAGCTGTTTGCTTACAGCCCCGGCGCTCTTGCCGTCGGCAAAACTGCGCGACAGCAGCAGTTGCTCACCATCGGCGGCCAACAGGCGGAAGCGGAAGCTGCCGTCTTCGTCACGGAAGCTGACGAAGCGGGCACTTTTGGCGGCCTTTTTCTTCACGTCGGCGGTAGCCTGTACGCTGCTGCGGAACGAGCGCAGTCCTACCGCTTCGCGCAGTTGCTCAAGGAACGGGGTGGCGATTTTGCGCGCCTTGGCAGCACCCGCCAACAGGATGTCTTCCAGGTCGGCCGGGCGGGCGATCAACTGGTGGTAGTACTCGCGCTTTTCGGCCAACTGGCCGTCCAGCAATTGGAACAGGCGCTGTTTTGCTTCACCCCAGCCCAGGCCTTGCTCCAGCTCCGCGCGGAACTCGGCGCATTGTGCTGGCGTGGAGAACGCCTGGAACAGGGTGAACAGGTGCGCGTTGTCCGGGTCTTTCGCCTCGCCAGGGGCGCGCGAGTCGGTGACGATGCGCGAGATCGCATCCTTCATGTCCTTGGCGCTGGTGAACAGCGGGATAGTGTTGTCGTAGCTCTTGGACATCTTGCGCCCATCCAGGCCCGGCAGGGTCGCAACACTTTCCTCGATCACGGCCTCTGGCAGGGCGAAGAAGTCCTGACCCTGGCCGAACAGGTGGTTGAAGCGCTGGCCGATGTCGCGGGCCATTTCCACGTGCTGGATCTGGTCACGGCCCACCGGCACCTTGTTGGCGTTGAACATCAGGATGTCTGCCGCCATCAGTACCGGGTAGCTGAACAGGCCCATGGAAACGCCGGCATCCGGGTCTTCGCCGTTTTCCACGTTCTTGTCCACCGAGGCCTTGTAGGCATGTGCGCGGTTGAGCAAGCCCTTGGCGGCAACGCAGGTCAGCAGCCAGGTCAGCTCGGGGATCTCCGGGATGTCGGACTGGCGGTAGAAGGTCACCGTGTTCGGGTCCAGGCCACCGGCCAGCCAGGTGGCGGCGATTTCAAGGCGCGAGCGCTGAATGCGCAGCGGGTCGTCGCACTTGATCAGCGCGTGGTAGTCGGCCAGGAAATAGAACGAGTCGGCGCCGGGCTGCTGGCTGGCACGAATCGCCGGGCGGATGGCACCGGCATAGTTGCCCAGGTGCGGAGTGCCGGTGGTGGTGATACCGGTAAGGATGCGCGTGGTCATGGGTGTTCGCTTATTCAGGCTTGGCTCAGTTCGAAAGGCGTGGCAGCAGCAGATCCTTCAGATCGGTCAGCTTGCCATGGAAGAAGTGTCCGCATTCTGCCACTTTCAGCAGCTCATGGGGGCGCGACAGGTTGTGGGACCAATCGTAAACCAGCTGCGGGGCCACCACCTCATCCGCGTCGGGCTGCACCACCGTGATCGGGCACTGCTTCGGCAGCGGGAACGCTGCGGTCAGGCGCATCACCGCCGGGGCAATCATGAACAGGTGCTGCAACGTCACGCCGTCGGCTTCCAGGCGGCCGGCCAGGCTGGTGGCCACGAAGCCGCCGAACGAGAAGCCCATCAACACCACTGGCAGCGCAGGGTGCGTGGCCCGCAGCCAGGCGGCCGCGGCTTGTGCATCGGCCACCTCGCCAGCGCCCATGTCATGGGTGCCGGCGCTTTGCCCGACACCGCGGTAGTTGAAACGCAGGGTCACATAGCCGGCATCGCGGGCGGTGCGTTGCAGCGTCGAGACCACCTTGTTGAGCATGGTGCCGCCCTGGACCGGGTTGGGATGGCAGATCAGCACCGCGCCACGGGCATCGGCAACGTCCAGGTACAGGGCTTCGAGCGGGCCACTGGGGCCGTCGATGAACAAGGCGGTTTCGCGGACAAGCAAGGCACTACTCCGTGACCTTGGGAGAGGTCGATTCGTCTAGGTGAGGAATTCTGTTCTGATTTGCGATCGCTCGCGGTATACAGCGCAGGTCTGAGCCGTTAACGTAAAGCAAAGCCGTTTATAGAGGAAGGACTCGTGGAACTCTCGCTCCTTGTTTGGTTGTTGCCGACCCTGGCCCTGGTCATTGGCGTGGTCGTAGGTTTCGTCGTGGCCCGCCTGTTGCCCAATGCCGCCCCCAGCAGCACACAGCGCCAGCTGGATGACATCCAGCAGCGTTTCGACAGCTACCAGAACCAGGTAGTTACCCATTTCAACAGCACAGCGGTGCTGGTGAAGAAGCTGAACCAGAGCTACCAGGATGTGCAGGATCACCTGGCCGACGGTGCCAACCACCTGGCCCTGGACGAGCTGACCCGCCAACGCCTGCTGGCCGCACTGCATTCGGAAGGCGCCCACGGGCACCGTGACCGCCTGACCCCACCGAAGGACACGGCCGAAGTGCCCCGCGACTACGCGCCCAAGACGCCGAACTCGCCAGGCATGCTGGACGAGAGCTACGGGCTCAAGCATTAAACCGCTGAACGCAATGAAGGCCTCGCAAGAGGCCTTTTTTGTGGCTGGCGCGCGCGGCTACCCCAGCCTAGGCACATGCGCGCAGGGCCTGCTGCACATCCGCCAACAAGTCCTCCACGTCCTCCAGCCCTACCGACAAACGCACCAGCCCTTCGGAAATGCCGTGATGCGCCCGCTCCTGGGGCGTGTAGCTGGAGTGGGTCATGCTCGCCGGGTGCTGGGCCAACGACTCGGCATCCCCCAGGCTCACGGCCCGTGCAAACAGCTGCAAGGCATTCATGAACCGCCGCCCGGCGTCGATACCGCCCTTGAGCTCGAAAGCGATCATGCCACCGGGCAAGCGCATCTGGCGGTTGGCCAACGCATACTGGGCAAACGTTGGCAGCCCCGGGTAATAGATCAGTTCGACCTGCGGCTGGGCCGCGAGGTACTGCGCCACCTGCCCGGCATTGGCGCAGTGGCGGTCCATGCGCAGCGCCAGGGTCTTGATACCGCGCATCAGCAGCGCCGCGTCATGGGGCGACAGCACCGCCCCGGTCATGTCCTTGAGCCCTTCCAGGCGGATGCGGTCGATCAAGGCCTGGCGCCCCACCACCAGCCCCGCAGTAATGTCACCGTGACCGCTCAGGTACTTGGTGGCCGAATGCACCACCAGGTCGGCACCGAGTTCCAGCGGGCGTTGCAGGTAAGGGGTACAGTAGGTGTTGTCGACCACCACCCGCACATCCCGCCCGCGTACGGCCTCGGCAACCGCCGCGATGTCTACCAGTTGCATGGTCGGGTTGGCTGGCGTCTCGAAGTAGATCATGCGCGTGCGGTCGTTGAGCGCCGCCTTCAATGCCGCCGCATCGTTCAGGTCCACGTGGTGAACCTTTACCCCGAACTCGCCGATGCCATGGTGCAGAAAGGCGAACGTGCAGCCATACAGCGTGCGCCCGACAATCAACTCGTCGCCCGGGCGCAGCAGCGTCCACATCGTCGAGGTGATGGCACCCATGCCCGAAGCCAGCGCCAGCCCCGCTTCGCCGCCCTCCAAGGAGGCCATGCGCTGCTCCAGCAGGGCCAGGGTAGGGTTGGAAATACGGCTGTAGAAATGCCCGGCCTGGTCCCCGGCAAAGCACGCAGCACCGTACTCAACCGTAGGGAAGGCATAGGTGGCAGTTTGGTAGACAGGCGGCACCAAGGCACCGCCCTGGGTCAAGGGGTCGTACCCGTAATGGATCGCCCGCGTAGAAAAACCGGTGTTGTTGTCGGAGCCGCGCATGGCAACTGCCTCTTGTAGGTTGTTCTAAGCTTATGCCAGCGCAACCCAAGAATTTTTCCAAAATCGCCAGCCTAACTACGCTGCCTTGGAACAAAAACAATAAACCTGAATACCTGAGGGCAAAACATGCCTGCACCCCTGGACCGCATCGACCGCGCCCTGCTCGCCGCCTTGCAGAACAATGCCCGCCTGACGGTCGCCGAACTCGCCGACCTCGTATCGCTGACTACCTCGCCCTGCTGGCGCAGGGTCAAGCTGCTGGAGGAGAACGGCTACATCACCGGCTACCAGGCCATGCTTTCACCCAAGTCGCTAGGGTTCGGGGTAACCGCCTTCGTCAGCATCATGATGGATTCCCACACCAAGCCCATGGCGCTGGCGTTCGAGCAGCGGCTGATGGAGATACCCGAGATTGTCGCCTGCCATAACATTTCCGGGCGGTACGATTTTTTGCTGGAAATCGTGGCCAGCGACCTGGAGTCCTTCGGCGAATTTGCCCGTGAGGTGCTGCAGCGCCTGCCGGGGGTGAAGGAGATCTATTCGAGTTTTTCCTACAAGGCGGTGAAGGAGCGGCGCGTGGTTCCGGTATGGGAGAACCGTCGCTAGAAGCGCCCTTCCACCGCGAGGGAAGTGTCTTACCGATTGATCACCCGGCAGCCGATATCTGCGAAAGTTGCCTTACGAAAAGCTGGCCATGTAGCGATCAGGAGCTGACTACATGGCCGAAAACAACCCCGTCGTACTTGAACCCACTTACGTATACCCCCCGCTGTACTTGACCGAGGCGCTTTGGATCAGCGACACCGCCCCCGACCGGATGCCACTGGCCCCGATCAGCGGAGGCGGTGGATTTGGTTTCGGTGGCTGGGGCTTGGATGCAGGGCGCCCACGTGGCACCAGCCCACCTCGAGTCATAGACACCCACGAAATAGCCCCCAGCCGCGTGCTCGATATCGAGCGCAAGGGCATCGAGCAAGACCATGACGCCAGGTATGCCGCGTCCATTCAGCAATTGCCCGCACAAATAGCACAGCAGAGATCGAGCATAACCGAGGCCGCAAGAGCCTCTGCAACCACCGCGCTCGGCCAGTTGAAGGAGGAACAAAGACGGCTTACGGAACTGATACGCGAAACGCGCAGGGGCTATTTGCAGGACTTGCCGGATGCTGTGAGCTTCTACGGGGCGCCATCTTTCTACAAGCGCACAGACTCGATGATGACCCGGATCTATGACCCCGGCGTATTTACAGAAAGGGGGGAGGCGTTCGCCAACGAGCTGTACTCAAGGTTGAACAGGTCTGCCGATGGCTCTTACAGGTTGCATCTGAAAGCAAGCGCGCTGGCAGCGCATGCGGCGGATCTTGCACCACTGGCTGCCGCGCTGGACCGTATCGAGCTTGAAGAGCCCGGCGTCAACCTGCCTGAAATCGTGACCAGAAGGCTTGGCCAGATCCACGTGGAAAGAGCCATCCAATTCGACGGCCTGCCGAGTTTTCTTCAACACGAAATAGTCAATGCCGTCGGACTGGAAGGGCAGCATCAGCTGACCGACAACCTCGCCGCGCATCTCGCCGCCACGCACGCGCTGATCGCCGCCAAACGCCTGGCCATCCCTGCCTTTTCTTCCTCCAACCCCAACATCACAGGCCCGTTGTCCAAGCCGCAAACGGAAGCCTTGCAGCACCTTGTAGACGAACAACGCAACCGTCGGGCCGGCCCTTTGTGGAAGGACTACCACCTGGCAGTGTCGCTCACCGAATCCATACGTTTTCTGGAGCGTTATGCAAGCGCCACGCAAAACCTGCTTGAACGTACACAAGCCGCCGAGCAGCTGTTGGCAAAACATACAATCGAACAAAGCGCTCTGCTTCAGGCACAGGCCGCTGCGGAGCAAGCCGCTCAGCAGCAGGCCGAAGCGCAAGCATCCAGGCGAAAAGCTCAGGCAGATCTCAGGGCAAAAGAGCAAGCCTTCATACACAAATGGGTACCTGGGGAGATTCAGGCAGCCGAACGCCCCAGGGAAGAGCGACTGGCAAAAAAGGCCCAACGAAAAGCGCTAGCGGAACGCAAAGCCAGAGAAGCAGCCGAAAAAGCCGAAGCGCTCCGCTTGCGCAGGGAGCAGGCTCAGCAGGCCAGAGAGGCCGCAAGGGCCGCCAGCGCAGCCCGGCGGCTTGAAGCTGAACGTAAGGGTAAAGAAGCTCTCGCCGAGCGACAGGCAAAAAAAGCTGCGCGAAAACTGGCAGCTGAACGCCGTGCAGACGAAGCCAAGCAGCAGGCTGAGGCACTGCGCAAGCAGCAGCATGAAGAACGCTTGCGCCGAACATATGCTTACCCCGGCCGTGATGCTGCTTCGTTGCCATTGGTACTGCCGATCGGGCCAGCCTCGTTCGGCAACCTGTCAACCGCCTATGCAGGCCTGCAAGCCGCAATACGCACAGCGATAGCCAGCGTTCTGGCCACCGGCACTACGGCGCTCGTCGCGACCATGTCTCTGGCATGGCCATCCACGCTGGGCAACAGCGAACGGCAATACCTGATCGGCATCCCGCTGAGAGACCTGGCGCCGCCAGAGGGTCCAGACCTCGAGGCCCTTGCCTTGTCGGCACCGCAGCTGGACCTTCCATACCTGCTATCGGGCAGCGAAGAGGGTACCGACCTCAGGTTGCACATAACAGCTGGTGGCGGTTCGGTCCCTGTCCGCGCCGCCAGATGGGATAGCGCACGCGGCGTCTACAGTGTGGCGCTGGAGAACCCGCAGCGCACTTTGACCTGGACGCCGGCTGGTCCACCCGGGGCTGGGTTGGGCGGCCCCACCGGTTTCCCACAGGTACCAGAAGGGGTCATTGTTTACACAGGGTCCAGCCTGAACCCCGTTACCCCCGAAGCGGAAAGTTACCCCGCCCTAGACCTGCTGGATCAGGAACGGCTGATTGTCACGTTCCCCGCGGATTCGGGTCTGCCGCCGCTGTTGGTGGTGCTGAAAAGTCCGAGGTACGAGCCGGGTACATCTGTGGGAACAGGCGCCGTCCCCTCCGAAACTTGGCGCCAGGATGCAAGACGCCCGGAAGGTGCTCCAATCCCGGCTCAGATCGCGGATAAACTAAGAGGTAGGGAATTCAAGAATTTCGACGCGTTTAGAAGACGCTTTTGGAAGGAGGTAGCTAATGACCCAGATTTGTCCAAACATTTCAACCTTCAAGAACTTCGTCGCATGAAAAAGCACGGCTATTCACCCTGGGTGGAAAAGCAAGATGAATACAAAAGCAAACGATCTTATGAGTTGCACCATGTGATTCCAATCAGTGAAAAAGGAGGCGTGTATGACATGAACAATATAGTAGTCTTGACACCTCGCTCACATAATATTACTCACTATGGGAAGAAGCCATGATCTTGAAAGAGAATTATCAAGACTATACGGAAGAAGAATTTAACGACTTATTGATGGAGATCCACCGCGCAATTGAAGATGAGCCAGACCGAGTACTCATTCCACTGATGGAACATTTTGAGCGCATCACCGAGCATCCCAGTGGCAGCGACCTATTCTTCAGACCTGTTAGCAGCAATGTCGGAGAACCTAGCGAAGTACTGGAGATTGTCAAAGCCTGGCGATTAGCCAATGGAAAGGAAGGCTTCAAAACTCCTTGAGGTCATGAGGCCCTGGTTGTCCAGGGCCTACCAAACGTGATCTCGAACCCCAGTAAAAAATCCTACACCCGCATCGGAGTTCCCCCACGCTCAATCAGCCTCGGAAAGCATTCCCTCCCTGCGCCATTTTCTGAATACTGCTCGCGCACTCTCGACAACAGTTAAAAAAAAGCAATTGCGTTCCCAGCGAGTTCAGCATGAATACACTTCTACCAGAACAGATCAAGGCCAAACTCCGTGGCCAACAGTTCGAAACATTTGGCGATTTCAAGTCTGCCTTGTGGAGTACCTATGCCAATGACGCGACCTGCTCCAAACAGTTCGGGGCTTACCAGTTAAATCGCATGAAAAAAGGTTGGCCGCCCCGTGCGCCGTTTCATCAAACCCTTGAAGGCTCAAGGTCCTACGAACTTTGCAACCACGGCCCTGAAACGCAATGCCATGACCACGATGCAAGGTGTTGCGGCCGCGCCGCGCCAGTGGAGCAACTCCCGCCCAAACGCCTGGTCGACTACACCGCAGCCGAATTCCTGACGTTGATCCAAACGATAACGTCCGCTGCTGGAACGTCAGCGTACCAAGACGCGCTGCTCGAACATTTCATCGAGGTTGTGGACCACCCCGACGGCTCAGACCTCATCTATCCCCACGATCCCGACGATGAGCAAACCCCTGAGCAGGTGTTGGCAACCCTTGTGGCCTGGCGCACTTTCAACCAACTCCCACTGTTCAGCGATTTGCAGTAACCCGTCTGAGTCAAGCAAACAAGGTGGCGCCCCTCCCAGCCTTCGCCACCTGACTTACTGCGCCGACTCCTTGCTCCCTCGGTTCAGTAACGTGCACGGCGCCACACCAAATGCCTTGCGAAACGCGTGGCTGTAATGGGAAAAATCGCTGAAGCCATAATCCAGCGCCGCCTGGGAAATGCTCTTGACTCGGCCGCGCTCCAACGCAGTGCGGCTGGCATCCAGGCGCTCTTTCCAGATGGCCGCCGCCGGGGTTTTCTGGTGGCGGGCGAAGGCCCGGGTAACGGTGCGCGTCGACACATGATGCGCCTGGGCCAGGCGCTCCAGGTTGAGGTCGGGGTCGGCCAGGTGCTGGCGGATGTAGTGCATGACCCGGCCATGCAGGTCGAGTTCGTGCTGGGTGACGGTCAGGTCCTGCCACTCAAGGCTCAATACCAGCAGATCGAGCAAGGTGTCGGCGTAGCGCTCGCTGAGCACGTCGCTGCCAACCGTACCGTGGCTGGCTGCCTGCTGAATCATTGCCCGCAATGGCAAGACGCCTGGTCGCCGCTGATCCAGCAGCATGCCGGTGCGTTGCTCGATGGCCGGTACACGGGTAGCCAGCCACGCCCGGGGGATACGCAGCAGGTGGTTTTCGGTACCACCCAGGCTGAAACGGAAACACTGGTCTGCGTCGTAAAGAAACACGTCCTCGGCAGAAAACGCAGCCTGTCGCCCACCTTGCTCGAATTGCCCGAAGCCTTTTGGGGTGAATGCCAGCCACAGGTCGTCATTCGGATCGCTGCGCACGTGACCCGGTTTGCGCGCCCAGTGATGCAGGGGTGAGGACAGGGTATAGAGCTCGAGCGCACCGATGCCCTTCACCGCCAGCATGCCTTCGAAATCGCTCTGCGACGCGGGTTGGCTGTCGGCCTTGAGGCAATGCTGGCAGACCACATCCTTCCAGTAATCGAAACGACGTGGCGCTTCCACTGCGACGGTCGAGTAGTGGCTGGGCACAGGCATGGCACTTACCTCACAAGGCGGACTGCGTCATGAATCGGGAGAGTCGCGGGCAACTCGCCAACCGATTTTTCAGCAAGTTCCACGCCAGCCCGGTAACCGCCGCCCCACGCTGCCGGGGCAGCAGCATGCCCCAGTAAGTGCCCCCCAATGGCGCACGTGGCGCGCCCCCGGCACCACCCTCGAACACGCCTGCCGCCTTGGCGTGAACCTGTCCTTTCCAGCCAATCGGTTGTCACGCCGAACAAAGCGGGTGGGCCTTGCGCTGCATAACGTTTAGGCAACACCGGCCATTTCCCCGGTGCCCTCCAAGGCCATTGCGTGCGGCCTGATGAACATCAAGAAGAAAGGAGCAGCCTATGGAATCCGCGATCGACAAGCACCTCAAGTGCCCAAGAAGCCTGTCCCGCCGTGTGCCCGACGACTACCAACCGCCCTTCCCCATGTGGGTGGCCCGCGCCGGCGAGCACATGCAGCAGGTGGTGATGGCTTACCTGGGCGTGCAGTACCAGGGCCAGCAACACCAGCCCGCCGCGCTGCAGGCCATGGGCCAGATCGTGGCGAGCTTCAGCCTGGCCGATGGCCCGCTGAACCATGACCTGACCCACCACACCGACAACAGTGGCTACGACAACCTGATGGTGGTCGGCTACTGGAAAGACCCGGCCGCCTATGGCCGCTGGCTGAACTCACCGGAAGTGGCCCAGTGGTGGGCCGCCGAAGCGCGGCTGCAGGATGGGCTGGGGTATTTCCGCGAGATCATCGCCCCACGGGCGGAACAGTTCGAAACGCTGTATGCCTTCCAGGACCGGTTGCCGGGTGTGGGCGCGGTAATGGACAGCACCAGCGGCGAGATCGAGGAACATGGCTACTGGGGCTCCATGCGCGACCGTTTCCCGGTGTCGCAGACCGACTGGATGCTGCCCGACGGCGAATTGCGCATCGTCAGTGGTGACCCTGCCAAAGGCGGCCGGGTGGTGGTGCGCGGCCATGACAACATCGCGTTAATCCGCTCCGGGCAGGACTGGGTGGAGGCCGAGGCCGAGGAACGCTCGCTGTACCTTGACGAGATCCTTCCCACCCTGCAGGCAGGCATGGATTTCTTGCGTGACCAGGGGGCGCCACTGGGCTGCTACAGCAACCGCTTCGTACGCAATATCGACCTGCAGGGCAACCTGCTCGACTCAAGCTACAACATCGGCCACTGGCGGTCGGTGGAAAAGCTCGAGCGCTGGGCGGAATCGCACCCCACCCACCTGCGCATCTTCGTCACCTTCTTCCGCGTGGCAAGCGGCCTGGAAAAACTGCGCTTGTACCATGAGGTGTCCGTGAGCGATGGCCGCCAGCAGCTGTTCGAGTACATCAACTGCCACCCGCATACCGGCATGATGCGCGATGCGCTACCTGCCGCTACCGGCTGCCCGCACCAGGCGCACGCATCATGAGGGCGCCCGGCATGAACAAGTTGCGCCTGCTTACCTTGGGCGCGCTGCTGCCAGCCGCCGCAGCCCAGGCCGTGGAAGTGGCACCCGGGGACTACGAACAGTACCCGGTGGGCGCCACCATCGGTGCGCTGTACTACCAGCACTCCACCACCAACGCGGCCTACGCCCAGGGCCACAAGATAAGCTCGGACTTCAAGCTCAGGTCGGACGTGGGCATTCTGCGCTTGCTGCACGTCATCGCCTTGAGTGACACGGTGACCGTCGACCCACAATTCCTGCTGCCCTTCGGCCATGTGTCCAGCAGCGGCGATGCGTCGCCCCTGGGCAATGCCGACGGTATCGGCGACTTGATCCTGGCTGCGCCGTTCAAGCTACGGCTCAACGAAGCCCGGGACACCCTCAGCCTGACCCCGTACCTGTTCGTGCCGACGGGCAACTACGACCGCGATGACCCACTGAACATCGGCGAAAACCGGTGGAAGTTCGAACTGCAGGGCGCCTACATCAAGCACTTCGACGCCCACTGGGCAGTGGACCTGGTCGGTGGCGCCACCTGGTATGGCGACAACGACGATTACGGGCCAGCTGGCCAGAAACTGGAGCAGGACGTGTCCTACGCTGCACAGATCATGGCCCGCTACATGCCGGACACGGCCACCACCTTTGCCGTTGGCGTCGGCCGCACCTGGGGCGGCGAAACCGAGGTCGAGCGTGTGGACCAGGACAACCGCCTGGGCACCACCAACCTGCGCCTGACCGCCACGCGCTTCGTCACTGCGCAGGACCAGCTGCAACTGCAACTGGGGCGCGACCTGTCGGTGGACAACGGGCCCAAGGAGAACCTGCGCATCAACCTGCGCTATGCACACATCTTCTGAGGCAGCGTACCCCGCATTCATCACCCAATACCTGAAAGGAATGCCCCATGGCCATCGTCCGCCCCACCGCAACACAGGTACAAGACCTCGCCCAACGTCTGCACATGCAACTGAGCCCCGAACAGGCCACGGAGTACCTGGCACTGATGCAAGGCAGCTTCGATGCCTATGACCTGATCGACGAGTTGCCCGACTACACCCCGGTCACAGCTGGCAAGCCGCGCACCAGCCATCGCCCGACCGGCGCCGAAAACCCGCTGAATGCCTGGTATCAGCGCACCGAAATCAATGGTGCCAGCGATGGCAAGCTGGCCGGGCGCAGTGTGGCCCTGAAGGACAACATCGCCCTGGCCGGTGTGCCGATGATGAACGGCGCCGCCCCCCTGGAAGGGTTCGTGCCGGGGTTCGACGCCACCGTGGTGACGCGCCTGCTGGAGGCCGGGGCCACCATCGTCGGCAAGGCGACCTGCGAGCACTACTGCATCTCCGGCGGCAGCCACACGTCCGACCCTGCCCCGGTACACAACCCGCACCGTCACGGTTATGCGTCCGGGGGCTCGTCCTCGGGCAGTGCGGCGCTGGTCGCCGCTGGCCAGGTGGACATGGCCATTGGCGGTGACCAGGGGGGTTCCATTCGCATTCCGTCGGCCTTCTGCGGTACCTACGGCATGAAGCCCACCCACGGCCTGGTGCCCTACACCGGCATCATGGCCATCGAGGCGACCATCGACCACGCTGGCCCCATCACCGCCAATGTGCGCGACAACGCGCTGATGCTGGAGGTGCTGGCCGGTGCCGACGGCCTGGACCCGCGCCAGGCCGCGCCGCAGGTGGACCACTACACCCAGTATCTGGACCGCGGCGTCAGTGGCCTGCGCATCGGCGTCCTCCAGGAAGGTTTCGAGCTGGACAACCTGGACCCACGGGTACGCGACACCGTGCACGCCGCCATCGAACGCCTGAGCGCACTGGGCGCGGTGGTGGAACCGGTATCCGTCGCCGAACATCGGCTGGCCGGCGCGCTGTGGCACCCCATCGGTTGCGAGGGCCTGACCCACCAGCTGATGCACGCCAACGGCGCCGGGTTCAACTGGAAGGGCTTGTACGACGTGGCGTTGCTGGACAGACAGGCCGGCTGGCGCAACCAGGCTGATGTGCTGTCGCCCTCACTGAAGCTGTGCATGCTGGTGGGCCAGTACGGCCTGGAGCGGTACCACGGGCGCTACTACGCCAAGGCCCAGAACATTGCCCGCCTGGCCCGCGCAGGGTATGACCAGGCGCTGCAGCGCTACGACCTGCTGGTGCTGCCAACCGTGCCGATCATCGCCCAACCCCACCCGCCGGCAGGCTGTTCGATCAGCGAATACGTAGCCCGGGCGCTGGAGATGATCGGCAACACCAGCGCCCAGGACATCACCGGCCACCCGGCCATGTCCATCCCGTGCGGGAACGTGGACGGCCTGCCGGTGGGCCTGATGCTGGTGGGCAAGCACTACGCCGAGGGCCTGCTGTACCAGGCCGCCAGCGCCTTCGAAGCCAGCGTCGACTGGCGAACCCTTTGACCGCAATGCCTGATCAGGAGCCCACCATCATGAGCACATCAGTGCCAACCACCGACACCTCGACACCGGGCCAGCGTGCCCGGGCGCTGCTGAAAGTGATGCAGGACAAGGGCATGGTGCCCGACGGCTACATCGAACAGCTCACCGACCTGATGGAGAACCAGTGGGACCCGGCCAATGGCGCGCGGGTGGTCGCCCGTGCCTGGGTCGATGAAGATTACCGCCGCCTGTTGCTGGAAGACGGCACCGCCGCCTGCGCCGAGTACGGCTACACCGGCCCCCAGGGCGAGTACATCGTGGCCCTGGAAGACACCCCCACGGTCAAGAACGTGATCGTCTGCAGCCTCTGCTCGTGCACCAACTGGCCGGTGCTCGGCCTGCCACCTGAGTGGTACAAGAGCTTCGAATTCCGCGCCCGCCTGGTGCGCGAAGGCCGCACGGTATTGCGCGAACTCGGCACCGAGCTGCCGCCCGACATGCAGGTCTGTGTGTGGGACACCAGTGCCGAGAGCCGCTACCTGGTACTGCCCCAGCGCCCGGCCGGCAGCGAGCACCTGGATGAAGAGGCGCTGCGCCGCCTGGTCACCAAGGATGTGCTGATCGGCGTCGCCCTGCCCGTGGTGCGCTAGGCGCACCTTTTTCCCATTCCACACAGGTAAAGCGCAATGGACGGATTTCACGATCTCGGCGGTTTTCAGGGCTTCGGCAAGGTCGCCCACCGCATCGACACCCTCAGCTACAAACCGGTCTTCAAGGAAGACTGGGAGCACTTGGCGTACAGCCTGATGTTCGTGGCCAGTGACCACCTGGGCCTGTTCAGCATCGACGAGGCCCGCCATGCCGTGGAGCGCCTGGATGTGCGCCAGCATGTGGGCACCACCTATTACGAACGCTATGTCATCGCCACCGCCTCGCTGCTGGTGGAGGCGCAGGCCATCACCCAGGAGGCGCTGGACGAAGCCCTGGGCTCACCGTTCAAATTGGCCAACCCGCCCCACAGCAAGGGGCGGGTGGCCATCACCGACCGCCCGCCGTTCGAGGTGGGCCAGCGGGTACGGGTACGTGACGAGCGCTTCGCCGGCCACGTGCGTTGCCCCGCCTACGTGCGGGGCAAGGAAGGTGTGGTGCTGCACCGCACCCGCGAACGCTGGCCGTTCCCCGACAGCATCGGCCACGGTGACCGCTCGGCGGCGCTGCAACCCACCTACCACGTGCAGTTCGAGGTGCGGGACCTGTGGGGCGAGGCGGCAGACGACGGGCGTGTGGTGGTCGACCTGTTCGAGAGCTACCTGGACCCGGTGCAGCCGGCATGAGCCGTGCAGCCGACAACCCCCTTCGGCTGCCCGTGACCGTGCTGTCGGGTTTTCTCGGCGCAGGCAAGACCACCCTGCTCAACCATATCCTGCATAACCGCGAGGGGTTGCGGGTGGCGGTCATCGTCAACGACATGAGCGAGGTGAACATAGACGCTGAGAACGTTGGGCGTAACGTCACCCTGGAGCGTGGCAGCGACCGGCTGGTGGAGATGACCAACGGCTGTATCTGCTGCACCCTGCGCGCCGACCTGCTGGAGCAGGTAAGCGCGCTGGCCAGGGCCGACTGCTATGACTACCTGCTGATCGAATCCACGGGGATCTCCGAGCCCATGCCGGTGGCCGAAACCTTCGCCTTTCTCGACCGCGACGGGTTCAGCCTGAGTGAGTTGGCCCGCCTGGACACGCTGGCCACGGTGGTCGACGCCAGCAGCTTCGAAGGTTTGCTCGGTGCCGCGGCGCCGGCCGGGGGTGAGCCCGGGCAGCGGCCGCTGGGCGACCTGCTGGTAGAGCAGGTGGAGTATGCCGACGTCATTCTGGTGAACAAACTCGACCTGCTGGAACCCCAGCGCTACCCGGCGCTGGAGGCCATGCTGCGCCAGTTGAACCCGCGTGCGCGCATCGTGCCGATGGTGCGCGGCGAAACGGACCTGGCCAACGTCCTGGGTACGCACCTGTTCGACCTGCCGAGCCTGGCGCAGTCGCCGGGCTGGATGCAGCAGATGGACCGTGAGGCACAGCCGGAACCGGAATCGGAAACCTACGGCATCACGTCATGGGTGTACCGTGAGCGCGCGCCCTTCCATCCGCAACGGCTGCGGGCGTTGTTCGAACAGCCGTGGGCACACGGGCACCTGCTGCGCTGCAAGGGCTATTTCTGGTCGGCCAGCCGGTTTTTCGAAATCGGCATGCTCGCGTTGAGCGGTGGGCGGTTCGAGTGGGAATACAGCGGGCGCTGGTGGCGCTTTGTCGAGCAGGCACAGTGGCCGCTGGAAGCCTATCGGCGCCAGGCGATCATGAGTAAATGGGATGAGAACGTGGGCGATTGCCGGCAGGAAATCGTGTTCATCGGCCAGGGGCTGGACGTTGATGCGCTGAGGGTGGCGCTGGATGGATGCTTGCTGAGCGAGGAGGAGATATTGGCGGGGCCGGAGAGCTGGGTACAGCTGGAAGATCGCGAGCTGCGCTTTCGCGCAGAGCATTGATTTCGCAAGCAAGCCCGCTCCCCTGTGGGAGCGGGTTTACCCGCGAAGCAGACAGCGCGGTGCAGGGCACCGGCTTCGCCGGTGTTCGCGGCTGAAGCCGCTCCCACAGGTCCCTGCTGGCTCAACGATTACTTGCAGTTCTGCCAGAGCGAGCGCAGCTCGCCCCAGCCTAACCGTCAAACGCCGTCAGATCGCACCACGCTGGCGAAGCGCGTCCAGCACCAACTTGACGCCTTCGTCCACGCTGGTGGCCTGGGTATCGATCACCACGTCTGCATCCAGCGGCACATCGAACGGGAAGCTCTCACCCGGGATGTTGTCGCCGCCGGCTGCGTAAAGCCCCTGTGGGTCACGCTCGCGGCACGCCAGCGGCGAGGCCTGAACGTACACCGTCACCAGGCGGTCTTTGCCGATCAGCGCCTTGGCCTGCTCACGGCCTTCGGCATCAGGGGCCACGAACGCTGCCAACGTCAGCAGCCCGGCTTCGTTGAACTGACGCGCCACATGGGCAGCGCGGCGCCAGTTTTCAGTACGCCCGGCGCGGTCCTGTGGCAGGCCCTTGTTCAGGTCATGGCGCAGGTTCTGGCCATCGAGCACATACACCGCCCGGCCCATGTCGAACAGCTTGCGCTCCACCGCATAGGCCAGGGTGCTCTTGCCGGCACCGGACAAGCCACTGAACAGCACGGTGGCAGGCTGCTGGCCGAAGCGCAGCGCACGTTCCTCGGTGGACACGTGCGCCAGTTTGCCGTGCTGGCCGGTATTGCCGTGGGGCAGCACAGGGGGCGCGATGATCATGCCCGCGCCAACGGTGCCGTTAGTCAGGCGGTCGATGACGATGAAGGCACCGGTGGTGCGGTTGCTGTCATAGCCATCCAGGGCAATAGACGCATCCAGGGCCACCTTGACCTGGCCGATCTCGTTCAGTTGCAGCGCGCTGGCACTGCCCTTCTCCAGGGTGTTCACATCCACCTTGTGGGCGATGCTGGCAACCGAGCCAGGCACGTAGCTGGTGGCACGCTTGATGTCGTACTTCTTGCCCGGCAGCATCGGCTCTTCGGCCATCCACACCAGCATGGCGTCGAACTGGTCGGTTACCGGGGGCACGTTGTCGGCATGCACCAGCAGGTCGCCACGGGAGATATCGATCTCGTCTTCCATGGTCAGCGTTACCGCCTGGCCAGGGCCTGCGCTTTCCAGTTCACCTTCGTAGGTAACAATGGATTTCACGCGGCTGCTCTTGCCCGATGGCAGCACCACGACCTCGTCGCCCTTGTGCACCACGCCGCTGGCCAGGGTACCGGCGAAGCCACGGAAGTTCAGGTTCGGCCGGTTCACGTACTGCACCGGGAAGCGCAGGTCGGTGAAGTTGCGGTCAGCCGACACTTCAACGGTTTCCAGGATTTCCATCAGCGTCGGGCCGGCATACCACGGCGAACGCTCGCTGTGGTTGACCACGTTGTCGCCCTTGAGCGCGGACATCGGCACGAAGTGCAGGCTGCTTGGCGTCAGGTTGATTGCTTCGGCGAACGCCAGGTAGTCGGCCTTGATCGACTCGAACACCTGCTCGTCAAAGCCCTTGAGGTCCATCTTGTTGACCGCGACCACAATGTGCTTGATGCCCAGCAGCGACGCGATGTAGCTGTGGCGGCGGGTTTGGGTCTGCACGCCATAGCGGGCATCAACCAGAATGATCGCCAGGTCGCAGGTGGACGCGCCGGTGGCCATGTTGCGGGTGTACTGCTCGTGGCCCGGGGTGTCGGCGATGATGAACTTGCGCTTGGCAGTGGAGAAGTAGCGGTAGGCCACATCGATGGTGATGCCCTGCTCCCGCTCGGCCTGCAGGCCGTCCACCAGCAGCGCCAGGTCGACTTCCTCGCCGGTGGTGCCAGACTTTTTCGAATCACGGGTGATGGCCTCGAGGTGGTCCTCGTAGATCATCTTCGAGTCGTGCAGCAGGCGCCCGATCAGGGTGCTCTTGCCGTCATCCACGTTGCCGCAGGTGAGGAAACGCAGCAGTTCCTTACGCTCGTGCTGGGCCAGGTAAGCGAGGATGTCCTCGCTGATCAAATCGGATTGGTGACTCATTTCATTCAAGCTCCAAGCTGTCAGCTTCAAGCGGCAAGCTTGTCGGCGTACAACTAGTTAGAAATTCTGTTGATCAACCCACTTAGCATTCGGGAGAGCTCGCGGGCTTCGTTAATCCAGCCGGTAGCCAGCCCAGCGTCGATGTAACCTATCTCACCACCGATCATCAGCTGCGTACGCAACTCCCCGCAGGACGCTTTCGCAACGCTGAGATACCAAACCTTCTCTCTGCTCCCGCGCCGCTCCATGCCCTCGGCAATATTGGACGGGATGGAAAGTGCCGACCGCGTGATCTGATCCTTGAATCCATAATCACGACACCCAGCCAGTGTCCGGTACAACTCAATGGCCAGACGCTTACTCCGTTGCCAAACTGCCAGCTTCTCAAAATCCATTACGAGCGCTCCGGGCCGCCCGCAATGCAGGCGGCAACCCACAAGGCTCAAACGCTACGCGCTCTGCTTCTGTCTTGCAGCTTGCCGCTTGTAACTTGAAGCTTAAAAATACCCTTGGCGTTTCTTGTCTTCCATGGAGCCGGCGCCATCGTGGTCGATGACCCGGCCTTGGCGCTCGGAAGTGCGCGTCAGGAGCATTTCCTGAATGATGTCGGTGAGCGTCTCGGCTTCCGACTCGACAGCGCCCGTGAGCGGGTAGCAGCCAAGGGTACGGAAACGCACCTTCTTCTTGACGATGCGGGCCTTTTCTTCCTCGGAGAGGTGTTCGAGGATGCGCTCGTCGTCGATCATGATCAGGGTACCGTTCTTTTCGATCACTTCACGCTCGGCGGCGAAGTACAGCGGCACGATCGGGATGCCTTCGAGGTAGATGTACTGCCAGATGTCCAGCTCGGTCCAGTTCGACAGCGGGAAGACGCGGATCGACTCGCCCTTGTTGACCTTGCCGTTGTACACGTTCCACAGCTCGGGGCGCTGGTTTTTCGGGTCCCAGCGGTGCTTGCTGTCGCGGAACGAATATACGCGCTCCTTGGCCCGCGACTTCTCTTCGTCGCGGCGCGCACCACCGAAGGCGGCATCGAAGCCGTGCTTGTCCAGTGCCTGCTTCAGGCCCTGGGTCTTCATGATGTCGGTGTGCTTGGAACTGCCATGGGTGAATGGGTTGATGCCCTGCGCCACCCCTTCAGGGTTGACGTGGGTGATCAGTTCCAGGCCCATTTCCTCGACCATCTTGTCGCGGAAGCGGTACATTTCCTGGAACTTCCAGCGGGTGTCGACGTGCATCACCGGGAACGGCAGCTTGCCCGGGAAGAAAGCCTTGCGCGCCAGGTGCAGCATCACGGCGGAATCCTTGCCGATCGAGTACAGCATCACCGGGTTGTCGAACTCGGCGGCCACCTCGCGGATGATGTGGATGCTTTCCGCCTCCAGCTGTTTCAAGTGCGTCAGTTTGTCGACCATGGCTACTCACGAAAAACGATCTTATGGACGGCCAGCGGGCCGTGTTCGAGCGAGCCACTCTATCACAGCAGATGCTTCTATTTAGGCGGCTGGCTAGATCGAAAGCGTCTAACCATATGACTGGGGGTTTGGGCGTTGCAGGCCAGGCCCTTCGCGGGTTAACCCGCTCCCACAGGGCTGACACGGGCCTTGAATGCTGTGCGATCCCTGTGGGGGCGAGCTTGCTGGCGATGAGGCCGCCCGGGTCAGATGGGGTTCGGGCAATCGATGAACAGGTGCTCCACGGCAAACCGCCGCGCCAGGTAATCGCCCAGCGCCTGCACGCCATACCGCTCGGTGGCGTGGTGCCCGGCGGCAATGAAGCTGACCCCATTCTCGCGGGCACTGTGGTACGTCTGCTCCGAAGCCTCACCGGTCAGGTACAGGTCCACCCCTGCGGCAATGGCATCGTCGATGTAGCCCTGCCCGCCCCCGGTGCACCAGCCTACCCGGCGAATCATCTGCTCGCCCTCCACCAGCAGCGGTTCACGGCCCAGCACCTCCTGCACCCGACGGGCAAAGTCGCGAGCGGTCATGGGTTCTGCCAGTGACCCGACCAGCCCAACCACCTTGGGGTTGGCCGGGTCCAGTGCGCCTTCGACAGTGATATCCAGCTGGCGCGCCAGCTGCACGTTGTTACCCACCTCGGGGTGCAGGTCCAGCGGCAGGTGGAACGCCAGCAGGCTGATGTCATGGTTCAGCAGGGTTTTCAGGCGTCGCTGACGAATCCCGGTGATGCAGGGGTTTTCGCCCTTCCAGAAGTAGCCGTGGTGCACCAGCACCAGGTCAGCCTGCGCCTCCACGGCCGCGTCCAGCAACGCCTGGCTGGCAGTGACGCCGCTGACGATACGGCCAACCTGGGGCCGGCCTTCGACCTGCAGGCCGTTGGGGCAATAGTCCTGGACCTTGCTGCTGCCCAGAAAGCGCTCGGCTTCCTCGACCAGGGTATTGAGAGCGACGGCCATTAAATTCTCCTCGAAATCTGCGCATCCCACAGGCACAACGCCGGCTGAACGCCCGTATAATGCCGGCCATTATGGGCCGTCGTCGGCACCGGGGGAACCGGTGCCTGCGCGTGCGGTTCACGTACCCCTGCATGCCCCACTCGGTGGCCGCTGGCCCCCTGCTCTATCCAGGACTCGTTCATGTTCAAGGCGTTGCGTTACTTTGGCTGGCCCCTGCTCACCGGTGTGCTCATTGCCGTGCTGATCATCCAGCGTTTCCCCGAGTGGGTCGGCCTGCCCAGCCAGGATGTCAACCTGCAACAGGCGCCTCAGACCACGCGCGTGGTCCAGGGCCCGGTTTCCTACGCTGATGCCGTGACCCTGGCCGCCCCCGCGGTGGTCAACCTGTACACCACCAAGGTGGTGAACAAGAGCTCGCACCCATTGTTCGAAGACCCGCAGTTCCGCCGCTTCTTCGGGGACAACCTGCCCAAGCAGCGGCGTTGGGAGTCCAGCCTGGGCTCGGCAGTCATCATGAGCCCCGAGGGTTACCTGCTCACCAACAACCACGTCACCAGCGGTGCCGACCAGATCGTCGTGGCCCTGAAAGATGGCCGCGAAACACTCGCCCGGGTTATCGGCAGCGACCCGGAAACCGACCTGGCGGTGCTGAAGATCGACCTGAAGAAACTGCCGGCCATTACCATCGGCCGCTCCGACACCATCCGTATCGGCGATGTGTCGCTGGCCATCGGCAACCCGTTCGGCGTAGGCCAGACGGTGACCATGGGCATCATCAGCGCCACCGGGCGCAACCAGCTGGGGCTGAACAACTACGAAGACTTCATCCAGACCGACGCGGCGATCAACCCGGGTAACTCCGGCGGTGCACTGGTGGATGCCAATGGCAACCTGATCGGCATCAACACCGCGATCTTCTCCAAGTCTGGCGGCTCCCAGGGCATCGGTTTTGCCATCCCGGTGAAGCTGGCGCTGGAAGTGATGAAGTCCATCGTCGAGCACGGCCAGGTGATCCGTGGCTGGTTGGGTATCGAAGTGCAGCCACTGAGCACCGAACTGGCCGAATCGTTCGGCATGAAAGACCGGCCAGGCATCGTGGTCGCGGGTATATTCCGCGAGGGGCCGGCGGCCAGGGCCGGGTTGCAGCTGGGTGACGTGATTCTGAGCATCAACGGCGAACCGGCCGGTGACGGGCGCAAGTCGATGAACCAGGTGGCGCGCATCAAGCCCAACGAGAAGATCACCATCGAGGTGATGCGCAATGGGCAGCAGCTGAAGCTGGTGGCCGAAGTAGGCCTGAGGCCGCCGCCGGCGCCAGTGGCCAAACAGGAAGAGAAATAGCCTGTAGAGGGGGCTGCAAAGCAGCCCCTGCCTGCATCAATGCAAGATCTGGCTCAGGAACAACCGGGTACGGTCACTGCGCGGCCGGTCGAAGAAATCATCCGGCGCGGCCTGCTCCACAATCTCCCCCTTGTCCATGAAGATCACCCGGTTGGCCACGGTGCGGGCAAAGCCCATCTCGTGGGTAACGCACAGCATGGTCATGCCGTCTTCAGCCAGCCCTACCATGGTATCGAGCACTTCCTTGACCATTTCCGGGTCCAGCGCCGAAGTCGGTTCGTCGAACAGCATGATCTTGGGCTTCATGCACAGGGCACGGGCAATGGCCACCCGCTGCTGCTGGCCACCGGACAACTGCCCCGGGAATTTGTGCGCCTGCTCCGGAATGCGTACCCGCTCCAGGTAGTGCATGGCGATTTCCTCGGCCTTGCGCCGCGGCATCTTGCGTACCCACATGGGCGCCAGGGTGCAGTTTTCCAGGATGCTCAGGTGCGGGAACAGGTTGAAGTGCTGGAACACCATGCCCACCTCGCGGCGGATGGCCTCGATCTGCTTCAGGTCGTTGGTCAGCTCTACCCCGTCGACCACAATGCGCCCCTGCTGGTGTTCCTCCAGGCGGTTGAGGCAGCGGATGGTGGTGGACTTGCCCGAACCCGACGGCCCGCACAGCACGATGCGCTCGCCCTGGCGCACGTTCAGGTTGATGTCCTTGAGCACATGGAACTGGCCATACCACTTGTTCACGCCCTGCATCTGGATGATGCCTTCGGGGCCAGCAGGCTGCTTGATCGCTTCACTCATTTCGAAACTCCTAACGCTTGTGGCCAGTGTCCAGCTTGCGCTCCAGATGCATGGAGTAGCGGGACATACCGAAACAGAAAATCCAGAACACCAGGGCCGCGAACACGTAGCCCTCGGTGGCCATACCCAGCCAGGCCGGGTCGGCAGCTGCTTGCTTGACGCTGTTGAGCAGGTCGAACAGGCCGATGATGATCACCAGGCTGGTGTCCTTGAACAGGGCAATGAAGGTGTTGACGATGCCGGGGATCACCAGCTTCAGTGCCTGGGGCAGGATCACCAGGCCCATCGAGCGCCAGTAACCCAGGCCCATGGCCGCCGCAGCCTCGTACTGGCCTTTGGGAATGGCCTGCAAGCCACCGCGCACCACCTCGGCGATATACGCCGACTGGAACAGAATCACACCGATCATGGCCCGCAGCAGCTTGTCGAAGCTCATGCCCTCGGGCAGGAACAACGGCAGCATCACGGACGACATGAACAGCACGGTGATCAGTGGCACGCCGCGCCAGAACTCGATGAAGGTCACACACACCACCTTCACCGCCGGCATGCGCGAGCGCCTGCCCAGCGCCAGTACAATGCCCAGGGGCAGGGCACCGACGATGCCGACCGTGGCGATGACCAGGGTCAGCATCAGCCCGCCCCACTGGCTGGTAGCCACCGTGTCCAGGCCCAGGTAGCCGCCGTGCAGCAGGGTATAGGCCAGCACCGGGTACAGCACCAGGAAGCCCAGACCGTACACCGCCTTGCGCGGGAAGCGGCTGATGAACAACGGTGCCGCGCCGAGTACCGCCAGCCACACGGTCAGGTCCACCCGCCAGCGCAACTCGGCAGGGTAGTAGCCGTACATGAACTGGCCAAAGCGCTGCTGCACGAACACCCAGCAGGCGCCCTCCTTGGTGCAATCGGCGCGGGTGGTACCCACCCAGTTGGCATCGATCAGCGCCCATTGCAGCAACGGCGGCACGATCAGCCACAGCAGATACACGGCGAACAGGGTGAGCAGTGTGTTGAGCCAGCTGGAAAACAGGTTGGCACGCATCCAGGCGAGCACGCCGACGGTTTTTACCGGTGGCGGCATGTCAGGTTTGAAAACATGGGCATTCACAGGCGTATCCTCACCGCTCGATCAGCGCAATGCGCTTGTTGTACCAGTTCATCAACAGCGAAATGCTGATGCTGATGGCGAGATAGACACTCATGGTGATGGCGATCACCTCAATGGCCTGGCCGGTCTGGTTCAACACCGTGCCGGCAAACAGCGAGACCATTTCCGGGTAGCCGATACCGGCCGCCAGCGACGAGTTCTTGGCCAGGTTCAGGTACTGGCTGGTGAGCGGCGGAATGATCACCCGCAGTGCCTGGGGGATGATCACCTTGCGCAGGGTCGGCCCTTCGCGCAGGCCCAGCGACCTTGCAGCTTCGGTCTGGCCGTGGCTCACCGAACGGATACCCGAACGCACGATCTCGGCAATGAACGCGGCGGTGTAGATGGTCAGCGCCAGGGTCAATGCCAGCAGCTCGGGGATCAGCACCCAGCCACCCACGAAGTTGAAGCCTTTCAACTGCGGCACTTCCCACTGCACGGGGCTGCCGAACAGCAGCACGCAGGCACCGGGAATGACCACGAGCAAGGCCAGGCCCACCCAGAACTTGTGAAAGGGCTCACCTGTTTCTTCGAAACGCCGGTTGGCCCGCCGCACCATCACCACCACGGCCAGCACAGCCAGGGCAACGGCGATGACGAATGGCCAGAAGCCCTCGGCCACGGAGGCCCCCGGCATGTTCAGGCCACGGTTGCTGATGAAGAAGGTGTCGTCGATGTTGATGCTGCCCCTGGGCCCCGGCAGCGTGAGAAACACCGCGAAGTACCAGAACAGGATCTGCAGCAGCGGCGGGATGTTGCGGAAGGTTTCCACATACACCGTCGCCAGCTTGTTGATCATCCAGTTCGGCGACAACCGTGCCACACCGATGATGAAGCCAAGAATGGTGGCCAGCACCACGCCGATCAGTGTCACCAGCAGGGTGTTGAGCAAGCCGATGACGAATACCCGGGCGTAGCTGTCCGATTCCACGTAGGGGATCAGGTGCTGGGCGATGCCGAAGCCGGCACTGCGGTCGAGGAAGTCGAAGCCAGAGGTAATGCCGCGGTGTTGCAGGTTGGTTTGCGTGTTGTGAAACAGGTACCAGCCCAGACCTACCACGAAGACGATGGTGAGGATCTGGAACAGCCACGCACGCACACGTGGATCGCTCAGGGATAAACCCTTTTGTGCGCCGATTCGATTTTGCATGAAATGCCCCGGAAGAGAGGGTGCCGAACTGCCTGCGGCGGCAGGATGCCGCCGCAGGGTGCAACCATCAGCGCACAGGTGGCGCGTACTGGATGCCGCCGTTGTTCCACAGGGCGTTCATGCCACGGTCGATCTTCAGGTCGGTGCTCTGGCCCAGGTTCTTCTCGAACACTTCGCCGTAGTTGCCGACTTGCTTGACGATCTGCACTACCCAGTCTTTGGGCAGCTTGAGGTCCTTGCCGTATTCACCGTCGCCACCCAGCAGGCGGGCCACGTCAGGGTTCTTGGTGCCCTTGGCTTCGGCTTCGACGTTTTTGGAGGTGATGCCCGCCTCTTCGGCGTTGAGCATGGCGAACAGCGTCCACTTGACGATGCTGAACCACTCTTCGTCGCCTTTGCGCACCACCGGGCCCAAGGGCTCCTTGGAGATGGTTTCTGGCAGCACTACATACTCGGTGGGTGCGGCCAGCTTGGAACGCTGGGCGAACAGCTGCGACTTGTCAGAGGTCAGTACGTCGCAACGGCCCGACTCCAGCGACTTGGCGCTTTCGTCAGAGGTGTCGAAGGTGATCGGGGTGTATTTCAGGTTGTTGGCGCGGAAGAAGTCCGACACGTTCAGTTCGGTGGTGGTACCTGCCTGGATGCAGATGGTAGCGCCATCGAGTTCCTTGGCGCTGGAAACACCCAGCTTCTTGTTGACCAGGAAACCGACGCCGTCGTAGTAGGTGACACCGGTGAACACCAGGCCCATGCCGGCATCGCGCGAACTGGTCCAGGTGGTGTTGCGCGACAGCACGTCGACTTCGCCCGACTGCAGGGCGGTGAAGCGTTCCTTGGCGTTGAGCTGGCTGAACTTGACCTTGGTCGCGTCGCCGAACACCGCCGCCGCTACGGCGCGGCAGACGTCGGCATCGATGCCGATGATCTTGCCCTGGGCATCCGGTACCGAGAAGCCAGGCAAGCCGTCACTCACGCCACACTGGACGAAGCCCTTCTTTTTAACCGCATCGAGGGTGGCGCCGGCCTGGGCAGTGCTCACGGCGCCCAGCGCGGCGGCAGCGGTCAGGACTGCCAGGGTGGTTTTCAACATCTTCATTCACTACCTCCACATCGCTCTTGTTGTATCGAGCCGGAATTGCACCGCACCCTTTTGAGGCGCATCCGACCCGTATTGGCTTGTTATTGGGTCAATTGGCGCAATGGGCTGTTCTGTGACAGCCTTCGCTTACAGAGGGTGTTACCGTTCCCGGCCTACCCTTTGCATCACAGATGGAATTGCAAAGCGCGTACCAGTTCGCTTGGCTGGAGCGATTAAGCCAGAGTCAAGTGGGTAAAGTTTCAGCGTTGCGACATTCTCGTTCTCGCGCGCTGCACACGCGCTTTATATTCATGCACGCTAACCGCCCAACCGCACACTTTCGGAGCAGCAATGACCGACCCACTGATCCTGGAACCCCAGACCACCGCAGATGCCTGTGTGATCTGGTTGCACGGCCTGGGGGCCGACCGTTACGACTTCCTACCTGTGGCTGAATTCATGCAGGAGCGGCTGAACAGCACGCGCTTCATCATGCCCCAGGCGCCGACCCAGCCGGTCACCATCAACGGCGGCTACGCCATGCCCAGCTGGTACGACATCAAGGCCATGAGCCCGGCCCGCGCCATCGACGAGGCGCAGCTTGACGCGTCGGCCGACCAGGTCATCGCGCTGATCAAGGCCGAGCAGGCAAAGGGCGTCAGCCTGTCACGCATCTTCCTGGCCGGTTTCTCCCAGGGCGGCGCGGTGGTGCTGCACACCGCCTATATAAAGTGGCAGGAGGCCCTGGGCGGGGTGCTGGCACTGTCTACCTACGCGCCCACGTTCAGTGAAGGGCATCAGCTCAGTGCCTGCCAGCAGCGCACCCCGGCGCTGTGCCTGCACGGCGTGCATGACCCGGTGGTGATCCCGTCGATGGGCCGTACCGCCTTCGAATACCTCAATACCTGGGGCATTGCCGCAACCTGGCAGGAGTACCCCATGGAGCACGAGGTGGTGGTCGAAGAGCTGAACGACATCTACCACTGGCTGGCCAGGCAACTTCAATAAGCCACGCCGCCTGTAGTTGTGCGTCAGTTCCACTACGCCGCGCAGGGTTCTTGCATTACACTGCCCGGCGTACATTCCTTAACCAGTTGACGAGACGACCGTGCTCAAGGCACTTAAAAAAATATTCGGCAAAGGATACGACGCCCCGCAGGCTGTCGCGCCTGCTGCCAGCGTTGCATCGCCCGCGCCCGTTTCCGAGGCCCGTCCAGTAACCCCATCCAAGCCCCCGCGCGCCAAACCTGCCCCCAAGGCCAGCCAGCCGGTGGCAACCGCGCCTGCGGCGGCAACGCCGGCAAAAGAAAAACCGCGCCGCGAGCGCAAGCCCAAGCCGCAGGCCAGCCTGTGGAAGCCGGAAGACTTCGTGGTCGAGCCGCAGGAAGGCAAAACCCGCTTCCATGACTTCAAGCTGTCCAACGAACTGATGCACGCCATCCACGACCTGGGCTTCCCGTACTGCACGCCGATCCAGGCACAGGTGCTGGGTTACACCCTGCGTGGGCAGGACGCGATCGGCAGGGCCCAGACTGGTACGGGCAAGACGGCAGCGTTTCTGATTTCGATCATTTCCCAGTTGCAGCAGACCCCACCGCCCAAAGAACGCTACATGGGCGAACCCCGTGCGCTGATCATCGCGCCTACCCGCGAGCTGGTAGTACAGATCGCCAAGGACGCTGCGGCCCTCACCAAGTACACCGGCCTGAACGTGATGAGCTTCGTCGGTGGCATGGACTTCGACAAGCAACTGAAGGCGCTGGAAGCCCGGCACTGCGACATTCTGGTGGCCACCCCAGGCCGGCTGCTGGACTTCAACCAGCGCGGCGAGGTGCACCTGGACATGGTCGAGGTGATGGTGCTGGACGAAGCGGACCGCATGCTGGACATGGGCTTCATCCCCCAGGTACGGCAGATCATCCGCCAGACCCCGCCCAAGAGCGAACGCCAGACCTTGCTGTTCTCGGCCACCTT
Organism: Pseudomonas sp. S36; assembly: GCF_016647875.1. Lineage (NCBI taxonomy): Bacteria > Pseudomonadati > Pseudomonadota > Gammaproteobacteria > Pseudomonadales > Pseudomonadaceae > Pseudomonas > Pseudomonas sp. S36. The sequence goes on from NZ_JACVVG010000028.1 coordinate 35,162, forward strand.
CACCGACGACGTGATGAACCTGGCCAAGCAGTGGACGACCGACCCGGCCATCGTCGAAATCGAGCCCGAGAACGTCGCCAGCGAAACGGTCGAGCAGCATGTGTATGCGGTGGCGGGCAGCGACAAGTACAAGCTGCTGTACAACCTGGTTACCCAAAACCAGTGGGAACGGGTGATGGTGTTCGCCAACCGCAAGGACGAAGTGCGGCGCATCGAGGAAAAACTGGTGCGTGACGGCATCAATGCCGCACAGCTTTCAGGCGACGTGCCCCAGCACAAGCGTATCCGCACGCTGGAAAACTTCCGTGAAGGGCGCATCACCGTGCTGGTTGCCACCGATGTGGCCGGGCGGGGTATTCACATCGACGGCATCAGCCACGTGATCAACTTCACCTTGCCCGAAGACCCGGACGACTACGTGCACCGTATCGGCCGTACTGGCCGTGCAGGCACCAGCGGTGTGTCGATCAGCTTTGCCGGGGAGGATGACTCGTACCAGTTGCCGGCGATCGAAGAACTGCTGGGCCGCAAGATCAAGTGCGAGATGCCGCCAGATGAACTGCTGCAGCCCGTGCCGCGCAAGCATCACTGACCTGTACCGGCCTCTTCGCGGGTAAATCGGATCGCCGCACCGCCGCTCCCACAGGTAGGGCGCCTGCTCCAGCAGATAGGGTGCATGACCAAGTGGGAGCAACTGTTTTCCACAAGATCTGAAAGTTGGCTCAATCCACTGTGGGAGCCTGCCCCAACAGGTAGGGTGCATAACCAGGTGGGGGCAACTGTCTTCCACAAGATCTGAAAGTTGGGTTAATTCACTGTGGGAACCTGCCACAACAGGTAGGGTGCATGACCAGGTGGGGGCAACTGTCTCCACAAGATCTGAAAGTTGGCTCAATTCACTGTGGGAGCGGGTTTACCCGCGAACCGGGGCATAGCCCCGGCCACCCAACACAGGGCTACCAGCGCCCCGCCGCATCCTGGTCACTCTGCCTGCCCTCGACCCAGCACGGGCCGTCCCCGGTCATTTCCTTCTTCCAGAACGGCGCCCGGGTTTTCAGGTAATCCATGATGAAGTTGCAGGCATCGAACGCGGCCTGCCGGTGAGCGCTGGCCACCCCCACGAACACAATGGGCTCGCCCGGCTCCAGCCCACCGATGCGGTGCAGCACTTCGACCTTCAACAGCGGCCAGCGCTGCTGGGCCTCGGCGGCAATCTTGGCCAGGGCCTTCTCGGTCATGCCCGGGTAATGTTCAAGAAACATCCCCGCCACCTCGCGCCCTTCGTTGAAATCCCGCACGTAGCCGACAAAAGCGACAACCGCCCCCACACCCGCGTTGGCCGCGTGCATGGCATTGACTTCCAGCCCCGGGTCGAATGCAGCCTCCTGAACGCGCACAGCCATGTTCAGCCTCCTGTTACCGGCGGGAAGAACGCCACTTCATCGCCCTCTTCCAGCGGCTCATCGAGTTTGCACAGTTCTTCATTGCGTGCACACATCAGGTTCTGCTCGCCCAGCACGCCGTACGGCGCGCCCCTGGCCACCAGCGCCTGACGCACATCGTCGAGCACCGCGAATGCACCTTCGACACGCTCCGCGTCCACCCCCAGACGTTCGCGGTAACGGGCGAAATACATCACCTTTACGTTCATCAGCCTTGCACCTTGTAATGGCCACTTTTGCCGCCGAGCTTTTCCAGCAGGCGCACCTGTTCGATGACCATACCCTTGTCTACGGCTTTGCACATGTCATAAAGGGTCAGTGCCGCGACACTGGCCGCCGTCAGCGCTTCCATCTCCACACCGGTCTGCCCGGCCAGCTTGCAGCGGGCGACGATCTTAACCGCATCCTCACCCTCGGCATCAAGCTCCACCTTCACGCTGGTCAGCATCAATGGGTGGCACAACGGGATCAGGTCACTGGTCTTCTTCGCCGCCTGAATGCCGGCGATGCGCGCCACGGCAAACACATCACCCTTGGGGTGTGCGCCATCCACGATCATCTGCAAGGTTTGCGGCAGCATGCGCACCCGCGCCTCGGCGGTGGCCTCACGCTCGGTCACGGCTTTTTCAGTGACGTCGACCATGTTGGCCCGCCCCTGGGAATCAAGATGTGTCAGCACTGCTCTGCTCCTGTGAAGGGAAGCTAAAGCTTAAACCTGTGGGTCAAGTTTTGGCAGAAAAAATTGTTCCTCCGGAAGGGGGCGTATTTTCGATAAAAATTTTTTCTCCCAGAACATCGTTATGCATAAGGAAAGCATTTAACCTCCTGATATCAAAGCATTTAATTCCGAAGAAATATCCTACATAACATATATAAATTTCCTACATTCACGCACTGTTGACTTTTACCACATGGAAAATATTCTTACTCCCGAAGTCACAACGACTTCAACAACCACAACGAGGAAATAAGAATGAAAAAAATTAGCTTACAGAGCCATCTAAGCGCGCTGTCCAATAATGCCTACCACATTCTTGTGGCGCGCTTTGATCAAGCAAAAGCATTGGTAGATTAACTCTACATCCTGGGCAGCGCTTGCCTGCCCAGGACTATTAAACACAAATTCGAGATAATCATGAATTATAAACTCAACGAAGATATCGTATTCACCGTCAAAAAAGGTGTTTTCGCACTATGGAATTTAACTAATGGCGAGCAGTATCAAATATACGACACAAAGTACCTAGATAGAATTCATGAAATAACAACATTGACAGGATACAGAGCCGCTGTCGACGACATTGACAATGAACTTATCGACGCCGGCATACTAGAGCTAGTAACGACAAACAAAGACATTGATGAAGCACATTCACAGTGGGGATGGGACGATATTGCAAAGATATTCCACTTGGGTACAAAACATAACTTCCCATGTGACCTATCTAATGAGCTAGAGAACCCTGAGGCTGCTTACGTTGACTTTTGCGAGAGTATCGCAGGCAATATGCCTGCGATTCACATAGAACGGGCTGGGCCTATAACGAGGTTACCAGCACCCTGTCTATATGAACTAGAGACCCCATTACTAAGCGTATTGAAAAATAGAAAAACTAGTCGTCACTTCAAAAACTTAGAAACCGACATCAGCATTGTTTCTGACTTATTATTTTCCACTTTTGGAAAATTTCATGGAGACATACATGAAAAAGCATTAGCTGCACGCGGGATAAGAACGATTGGCTATAGACGCTCATCGCCCAGCGCCGGATGCTTACAAGCTACAGAGGCCTATCTAATTGCTCTTAATGTACATGGCCTTAAGAAAGGTGTATATCATTATAGACCACAAGACCACGCACTATCCCTGATCAATAATGAAGTTATCGAACTCAGTAAAACACTATGCCATCAAACATTTGCAACAGAGGCATCCTTTCTTATTGCGATGACGTCGAGATTTGACAAGCTCTGGTGGAAATATCCTCACTCAAGAGCATACCGTTCAGCTCTACTGGAGGTCGGCCATCTTTCTCAGACATTTAACTTATCCGCAACTGCGTACAAGTTAAACACTTGGATAAGCGGGTATTTCATTGACAATATGCTCAATGAGCTTTTGAAAGTTGACGGCATTAACGAACACTCCCTCTTCGTAATGGCTGGCGGCCCTGGTTTCTCCGACCCCATATCTCCAAATATGCAGAAGCTAATCTAGGAGTGCTCATATGGATTACACGCAACAGCGTCGTGAGGCCTCCGAAGCTGCACGAAAAATAGGTGACCAGCTTTTCAACAAACAACAACTTAGTCTCGCGGCAACCGCCTACAACAAAAGCCTAGACCTCGACAATAAAAACATAAAGACACTTAATAATCTTGGCGTACTCTACGAGAAATTAGGAGAAACAGAAAAATCCATTGAACTATACAGAAGAGCGTGTTCGCAACTGAAAGACAAAACAATAAATGATCATACATATTACGGAAATCTAGCACGCGCCTGCCATTCCATTAAAGAAACCCGTTTGGGCCTCTGGGCATACGAAAAAACTATAGAAGCAGAAAGCACAACAACGTATGAGACCGCCGTAAATTATCTCGACTTACTTTCCAATACCGACGCAGCCTCGGGTAACAGACAAACGCTATCGACGCTAGAGAAAATTTCTAACATTGAAAAAATCGACCACGAATTGCTCCTATATATTTATTATAAAAACATAGTAACAAGCTCTACAATAGACATAACACAGCCCCATTGGCCATCCCAACTAGTGAAACACCTATCCAAACATAAACTCGCATTCAAGTTTTTAACTAAACACATCATAACAAACCCTGTACTTGAGAATTTACTCGAACGCTCAAAAAAACACTTGCCAGATCTCGATAAAAAACATAAAGCCTGGCTGTCCGCAGTTATTGACTCTCAACATCTATTATCTCAACACGCATTCAACAGCGACGGATCTGAAATTCGCCAAATCATCTCAGGCAGCCAAAGCTCATCAAAAATATTTATCCGAAAGCCAAGAAGGCAGAATAATTCGCTTAATAAGCTTACCCATGCCACTTCGAGAGACCCCCTAAGATCTTTTTACGAATCCAACCCCTACCCAAAATGGAGATACTTGCCACATCACTCACCCAGCACAATTGATAACTACTTCGCTCAAACGGGGTTAACCAACACAAATAGTCCTTCACTCAAAATCAAAATACTCGTTGCAGGTTGTGGCACAGGCCGCCATGCAATACAGGTGGCCCTTAACTATCCGGACGCTCAAATAATTGGAATAGACATAAGTTTCCCAAGCCTACAATATGCCAACATTATGAAACAGAAGCATAATGTTGATAATGTCACTTTTATTCATAGCAGTATATTTGACGTAACGGATCTGAAAATAAAATTTCACATAATCGAATGCATTGGAGTTTTACACCATCTTAGACAACCTTGCAGAGCCATAAAGTCTTTATTGATGGTGCTACGCAAAAACGGAATTTTAAAGTTAGGCCTCTACAGTAAGGTAGCCAGAGCACCCATCGATACATTGAAGAAAAAATGCATCATGCACAAAATTGCATATTCTCCAAACAACATTCTAGAAATAAGGAGGTTAGCGATCACTCAATCTTCCGACGAATTTGAGAGCATCCTCTGGTCGAGAGACTTTTACTCTCACCAAGGGTGTATGGATCTATTATTCAATCCTCACGAGTATAATTATACACCCAAAAGAATCTACGACCTACTACGCACACATAATCTAGACTTCTGCGGTTTCGACAACCATTTTACTTGCGCCCCCGCCTATACAAAATTCAATAGCGGGAAAGAACCTAGAGAATTACTTCGGAAATGGCAAGCATTTGAATCGCTAAACCCCACAGCATTTTCTAACATGTACTTATTTTGGGTCAAACCAAGGAATACACATGAAAATCGTAAGTTATAACCTCGGTCATGACGGTCAGATTTGCCTAATTGAAAATAACAAACTCTTATTTAGTCACGAAGCTGAAAAGGATAGTAATCCAAGGTACTCTGCCAACTCACCAAGCGATCTTCTAAAAACTCTTATATCAATCAACAATGATTATGACGCCATCGCCATTAGTGGCTGGGCAAAAGGGCATGACCCTCGAAACACTCCGATTGATGGCGGATATCTTGGGCTAAATTACAACGTTGAGTATAATAACTACAAGACATGGGTATACTGCAGCCATGAACTCTCACACATAGTATGCTCCTACGCACTTTCAAAATACGCAGACATAAGCGATTGCTATGTCCTTCTATTAGAAGGGTACATTGGCAACCTCTACTACATTAATAAAAACCTACATGTAGAGTTACTCCAAAATATCACTCAAAGTCCTGGCTTAAGGTATTCATTCGCATTTGGTATAGCAGACCCTCTTTTCAATCTCCCCAACGGTTATTGCCGCTTGGGCGACGCAGGAAAAATGATGGCGCTTGCTGGTCTTGGACAAAACTCACCGACGAGCAACGAAGAACAGGAAATTCTCGACTACCTTATTAACGCCTCTTCCCCGATAGATACATTTTGCAAAGCCGACCTTGCAAATTCAACGTATTACAATATCGGCCCCCACACGCAACCCTTCTGCGATCTTGCAAAAAAAATATCGAACAACCTATTCGAGCATATTAAGTCAAAAATACTCAGACATATAAACAAGCGTGTTCCATTATTGATCTCAGGCGGATGTGGACTGAACTGTGACTGGAACAGAAAATGGGAAGAAAGCGGTTTATTTACAGATGTATTCGTTCCCCCTTGCACTAATGACACTGGCGTAGCTATCGGAGCGGCCGCACTAGCTCAGAAGCTTATGACTGGACGGTGCGGCTTAGATTGGAGTGTTTACTCTGGCCAACCCTTCTCACATCAACGTGAACTTACTGCAAGCTCTAACTACACTTCGTGTCCACTACAACTCCACATTATCTGCAAAAAGATCCTCAAAGGTGAAATAATTTGTTGGGTGCAAGGACGCTGTGAAATTGGCCCAAGAGCACTTGGCAATCGCTCAATCTTGGCATCTCCATTCTGCAAAACAACCACACATAAATTGAACAAAATAAAAAAAAGAGAAAACTATCGTCCTATAGCACCGATATGCTTAGAACAAGATGCGCCCCAGCATTTCGAGAACTGCGAAACCAGCAAATTTATGTTGTCATTCTACAGAGTAATTAATCCTAAGCTTCAAGCTATCACCCATTCTGACGGCACTGCACGCGTTCAAACCGTTGCACATGACGACAATCCTTTACTATATAGCCTGTTAACGGCTTTCAAAGAAGTCAGTGGCGCCGGAGTTTTGTGTAACACATCACTCAATTTCAGTGGAACAGGCTTCATTAACAATCGCTCTGATTTGGAAAAATTTTGCACTGATAACGAGATTTTGACATTTGTGATTGATGACACTATGTACACGAGGATGGGGTAAAGAGGATGGAGAGCATAAGAATTAGACAATATTTTTACCTGTATGGCATACGATTTTGTAGCTCCGCGACAGTTTGGCTTGACTTTATTTTGATATTTTCAACGCTGACTTTCATATTTGATGCGCAAGCCGAAACGTTAGCGCTTGCAGCGGCACTTTATGGCCTACCTTCTTTAATATTAGGCCCATATATTGGATCATTACCTGATCGCTATTCGCCACATGCAATTGTCGCAGTTAGCTTTTGTGTGAGAGCCGTGATCGCAATTTTTCTATTTCAAGCCTACAGCCTGGAATTTTTCTTGGCCTTTATTGCCCTAAAAGGGCTATCAAACCTCGGATCCACTCCAGCTGAAATCGTACTTACAACCAGGCTCCTTCCCCCTGAAAGCGTAATAAAAAATACATCATTAGTAAGCATCACTGATCAAACCATAAAAATAGTAGCACCACTTGCCGCTGGGCTATCTATTAGCATGAGCAATAGCACTTACGGATTTTTAATTTCCGGACTAACAAGTATTAACGGCTTAGTATTCGTGTGGCTATTGAAGCCAAACTCAGCTCACACAAAAAAATGCAACACCACTAGGCAAAAATCCAGCCTACGCGAGGTGATTGATTTTTTTGTGTCTCATACGACCGCTCAAGCATTTCTTTTATGTATGTTAATTCAGTCAGCCGCATTGGGGACCTATGATTCTCTTTTAAGTCTTTTCATGAGAGAACTCAGCCTTAGCTCTACATCGTTCGGTCAAGCTGTAAGCGCGACGGCACTAGGCGGGATAATAGCTGGGTTCGCTTTCCCGAAACTATATCGACGACACACTCTACTTTGCGCAACTGTCGCCTCTTCTATTTTTGGCGTTTGTTTATTAACCGTAGGCACTGCGGGTCTTAACTATGCGTTATTTGGAAATTATTCATTTCCAGTTCTTTTTTTGATTGCTGGCTTTGCTTATGGACTAACCTCTCAAGGTTTCACTTCGACTCTTCAGCTCACCTGTCCCAGCAATATTTTAGGTACGGCGTTTTCCACTGCAAGAAGCTGTTCAATTTCCCTATTTGTTGTCCTTCCTGCTGCAGGAGCATGGTTAGCAGGAGTAACAAGTACCGCCAGCGTTATCATGACAACAGGCTTGATAACATTAATCAGCGCTGTTCTTTTACATGCCTATTACCTGCAGCATGAGATAACAGCTGGCTCGTAGCAGCAGTTGCAAGCCTGTAGAAGCAGGCTTGCAACGTAGAACGCCAATATTACATGTGCGACTCGGCGTACTCGGCCAGCACCGACCGCGGCACACCCTGCAGGGTGATGTGCACGCCGTGGGGGAAGTCCTTGAAGCGCTCGGTGAGGTAGGTAAGGCCCGAGCTGGTGGCGGACAGGTAAGGTGTGTCGATCTGCGCCAGGTTACCCAGGCACACCACCTTGGAGCCGGCACCGGCACGGGTGATGATGGTTTTCATCTGGTGCGGGGTGAGGTTCTGGCATTCATCGATGAGGATCAGGCTCTGCTGGAAGCTGCGCCCACGGATGTAGTTCAGCGACTTGAATTGCAACGGTACCCGCTCGAGGATGTACTCCACGCTGCCATGGGTGCTTTCGTCATCCATGTGCAAGGCTTCGAGGTTGTCGGTGATCGCACCCAGCCAAGGCTCCATCTTCTCGGCCTCGGTTCCCGGCAGGAAGCCGATCTCCTGGTCCAGCCCCTGCACGCTGCGGGTGGCGATGATGCGCCGGTAGCGCTTGCTGACCATGGTCTGCTCGATGGCGGCAGCCAGTGCCAGGATGGTCTTGCCCGAGCCCGCAGCGCCGGTCAGGTTGACCAGGTGGATGTCTGGGTCCAGCAGGGCGAACAACGCCAGGCTCTGGTGAATATCCCGTGGCTTCAGGCCCCAGGCTTCTTGGTGCAGCAGCGGCTCCTGGTGCAGGTCGAGCAGCAGCAGTTCGTTTTCACGGATGCCTTTGATCCAGCCAACGAAGCCCTGCTCGTCGATGATGAACTCGTTGACGTGCACCGCCGGCAGGTTCTCGGCCAGTTGCACACGGTGCCAGGTACGGCCACGTTCCTGGCGCGTATCCACCTTGTTCACCCGGTCCCAGAACGAACCTGTGACCGAGTGGTACCCCTTGGACAGCAGCGACACGTCGTCTACCAACTGGTCGGTGCTGTAGTCTTCGGCCGCAATGCCACAGGCGCGGGCCTTCAAGCGCATGTTGATGTCTTTGGTGACCAGCACCACGTCCAGGTCGGTGCGCCGCGCCCGCACTTCCAGCAGCTGGTTGATGATGATGTTGTCGTTGAGGGTTTCCGGCAGCAGGCGATTAGGCTCGTTGCGCGGGGTCATCAGAATGGACAAGAAGCCCTTGGGCCCGCTCTTGCCACGCTGGATGGGTACACCCTGCTCGACAACGCTGGGTGAGGCGTCCCCCAGGGTCTGGTCGATCAGGCGGATGGCCTGGCGGCATTCGGCGGCGATGCTCTGTTTGCCGGCCTTGAGCTTGTCGAGTTCCTCCAGCACCGTCATCGGGATGGCGACGTGATGCTCCTCGAAGTTGAGTAATGCGTTAGGGTCGTGAATCAGGACGTTGGTATCGAGCACATAGAGGATTGGCTTGCTGGAGGAAGGGGTGCGTCCTTGGTCATCCATACTCGGTCACCTTATGTCGAAGCCACACGGCGCGGTCTGTTACGCCGCAAAGTGACTGCCGGTCTCCCCGTATCCGCGTTGTTACGGGCGGGAAGCGAACCTGGCCAGGTGAGCCTGTATGACGCCACCTGTGCTGCAGGAATCGGCTGTCTGGTTTCTTCATACCGCAAAAGGCATGACCGGAAAAAGCATTTTTACGCGTTTTTGAAGTTTATTTTTCCGATTGACGAACTGCCCTTGGCGGGGCGGCCAGGCGGGTCTACAGTCAGAAGTCAGATTGCTCATTGTGCATAAGCATATTCCTTGCAGCCCTGCCAGCCGATGCCGCTCTGTGCGGTGTGCTCCAGCAGCCATTGCACGGCCGGCTGGGCTTTGGGCAGGGCATCGTGAAACTGGATCACCCCCTTGCGCCACAGCAGCATCAAGGTCAGCACTCGCTGGGCCGAGGTCTGGGCATCCAGCGCACCGTCATCCTGGGCGTCGATGTCCCACAGTGACACGCGCAGTTGCTGGCTGGCCATGAACGCGTCCCCATCCGCCCTGCGCTGGCCATAGGGGGGCCTGAACAATGGCACGTATTGCTCAGGCAGGTCTGCCTGCACCCGCCCCTGGCTGCGCCTGAGCGAGTCCTGCCAGCCATTCCACTGCGCGTGGGACCTGTACTCCCAGCCCTGAATACCTACGCACTGCCCGTCATACAACGTGCGCAGGGCGTCGAGCGAGGTGCCCTCGCGACGTTGCTGCAAACGGTTGCCCAGGACGAAAAAAGTCCCTTCCAGCTTCTGCCCGCGCAGGTAGTCGGCCAACGTATCGGTACTGCCACCCACCGGCCCCGGCCCACCGACGAAGGTGAGCAGAAACAGCCGGTCGTTCAGTTCGTCGCCGTTGCGCTCGGCCGGTGACAGCCGCTCCACCTCACTGCTGGTTTGCGGCATCAACGCCGCCTTGCGCAGCTGCTCGTCCAGGTAGCGCACATGGAAGCGGTGGCTGGGTTCGACCCAGCCGGTGTAGAACGCGCCAACATCGGCAGCGAAGGTAGCGGCTTGCGTGCGCAGTTCTGCCATGGAGGTGACGGCGTAGCAGAACGAGGCATCCTGCTCGCAACTGCGCTGGGCCTGCTGGTAACCGCTCCACAGGCGCTGCCACATGCGCGCCCGCACCAGGCGCACCTTGTGCAGGTTGATCTGGCGCAGCCCCAGCCGCGCCGCCAGCGCCGCATCGTCGAGCAGCTCGCTTTCATGCAGCACCTGGGCAAACGACAGTATCTCGGCACGCGACGCCACGTCGAACAGCACCGGGCTGTCCAACTGCTCGGGCCACAGGCTGCGGTCCAGGCTCACCTGGTCGCTGGGCGCGGCGTGCACGGCCACGCTCAGCAGCGCGGCCAGCAGGGCTGAGGCTATGCGCACGGTCCAAGGCTCCCCAATGGCAAAACAGGCACTATAGCGCCTGCACGGTCCATGAGCGCCCACTATCGTCGCCATAGTTTGGACTTGCCACGCCCAGCCCGTAGAATTCACGGTCAACGATGCCAGGAGCCGACCCGATGCTGACGGTGATTTCCCCCGCCAAGACCCTCGACTACGACACCCCGCCGGTGACCGAGCGTTTCACCCTGCCCGCTTACCTCGACGACTCGCAGGAACTGATCGGGCAGCTGCGCGAACTGAGCCCGGCGCAGATCAGCGAACTGATGCATCTCTCCGACAAGCTTGCCGGCCTGAACGCCGCCCGCTTCGGCAGCTGGACGCCGCACTTCACCCCACAGAACGCCAAGCAGGCGTTGCTGGCCTTCAAGGGCGACGTGTACACCGGGCTGGCTGCCGAAACCCTGGGCGAGGACGACTTCACGTTCGCCCAGGGCCACTTGCGCATGCTCTCGGGCCTGTACGGCCTGCTGCGCCCGCTGGACCTGATGCAACCCTACCGCCTGGAGATGGGCACCAAGCTGGCCAACGCCCGCGGCAAGGACCTGTATGCCTTCTGGGGCACCCGCATCAGCGAATGGCTGAACCAGGCCCTGGCCGAACAGGGCGACGACGTGCTGCTGAACCTGGCCAGCAACGAGTATTTCAGTGCAGTCAAACGCAGCGCGTTGAACGCCCGGGTGATCAACGTCGACTTCAAGGACCTGAAGAACGGCCAATACAAGATCATCAGCTTCTACGCCAAGAAAGCCCGCGGCATGATGACCCGCTTCGCCATCGAAGAGCGCATCAGCGACCCAGCGCAGCTCAAGCAGTTCGATGTGCAGGGGTACTACTACAGTGCCGAGCAGTCGAAAGCGGATCATCTGGTGTTTTTGCGGGATCAGCCAGGCGAGTGAGCCCGGTTGCGAGCGGGCTGGTGTCAGGGCAGTCGCACGTACCCTGACCTCAGCCCGGCCACTTCCAACCCCTGTGGCCATATCGAGCCAATGCTCACCGGCACCTTGCTCGGCAACTGGTTGGGGTGCTCACGGAACCACACGTAACTCAGCCCTGCCTTGTCTTGCTCAACGGCATCGGGTGGCACTACCCATACCCGGTCCTTGCTCGAAACCAGCACTTCAACCTGGGCACTCATGCCCAAGCGCAGAGGTCTGCCGGGCTCCAGCGAAGGCAGATCGATGTCCGCCACCAGGTCGTACCAGGCGTCTTGCGCCCCCTCGGTTCTGGGCAGCTGTGCAATATGGGCAACCCGGCCTTGGAAAACCTGCCCGGCGACTGTGACCCGGGCCTGCTGGCCTTCATGAACGGTAGGCAGGTCCTGTATCCAGGCTGCCGGTAGGCTCGTCCGCCACCAATAACGAGGGCTCGGTTACCAGAGCCCGGGCGATGGCAACACGCTAGCGCTGGCCACCCGATAGCTCGGCAGATCGTTGCGGGCCAAGCTCGCCAATACCTACCGCTTCCAGCTGGTTCTGGGCGAGCACCCGGGCTGCTGGCAAGCGCAACCCACGGTAGGAAAGCGGCAGCGCGACGTTATCCAGGGCGGACAGACGCGGCAGCAGGTTAAAGCTCTGGAAGACGAACCCGATCAGACGATTGCGCACGACAGCGCACTGGTCGGCGCTGGCCCCTGTCATGTCATTACCCACCAACTGCACACGGCCAGAGCACGGCCTGTCCAGCAGACCGATCAGGTTCAGCAGCGTACTTTTGCCTGAACCGGATGGGCCGACAATGGCGCACGTTTGCCCACTTGGAACAACAAGGTTGACGTCCTTGAGCACGGGCAACCCGGCATGGAAGCGGCTCACCTCTGTGAGGCTCACGATGGCGCTCATGCGGGGCCTCCGGGCTTGATCGATGGATCAATCGGCGGATGCGCTTTTTCAGCCTCATCTTCGAGTTTACGCACCGTTTTCAAGATCATTTCGATCAGCGGATCGTCTTCGCTGCCTTGTCGCTGGTCTGTTTTGCCGATCAGCAGCGTTAAGTCGATTTCATAGTTACCGAAGCCTGCCTCCATGATGGGAGGCAAGGCTTTGTAATAAGCAATAACTTCACGAATGGTTTCATCCTGATAACCCGTGCTTTCATATTCAGCACGCGCTTTTTCGACAATAGCGCTTGACCATAGTGAATAGCGATGCCCCAGTTCTCTGCTGGCTGCAAGCCGCTCGTTATATGTAAAATCCCCTCCCTCATCGTAGCCAATCAGCGCCAGCTGTTCGAGGGTCAATGCTTTGAAGGGATTATCGCCTCGCCCGTTTACGAAAGCGGTCGCTTGCTCAGCCCGCGCCAAGCGTTCCTGATCGTCAGTATCCGGTACAAAGGCGTCATGAAAAGGTTTAGTCAACCTGTAGCCGACCCCGCCGAGATCCATCTGAATCCGCGCGCCCAACGTTGCCAACTCTTGGCGGCTTAACTGACTGTCCCTGACCGCAGCACGCTCTGCAGCGCCGGCGAGCTGACGAGATAGCGCAGACAAAGCAAGTTTTGAGTCAGCCTCGTTACTGAAACTACCCATACGTTGACTTGACACTTCACGGGAGCGGGGAAGTGCTTTGAAATTGAGCAAGGGGACGCCTGACGCAGCACTAACATCGCTTATCTTTGACATAGATCCAATCTGGCTGATGATTCAATCCTGATGTAATACAAGCCTGCGCAGTTGCATCACTCATGATCGCTATACACGAGCGATGCAACGCGACTTGACTACTTCATAGTGAACTCAGCCCTCCATGAATAGTTAGCGCTGAACCCAGAATTCACTGCGGTGCAAGTTGCACCGCCAGTGGGCGTTGCGGTCTTGTTCCACTTGGGTTGCTTGACCCCTCCTGACATCATCATCACGAACGTGGTGCTGAATGCACACACCTTACGCCCCACCGAATAACGGAGCATGGCGCCATTCGTATCGGGGCTGACCAATCGTTGCACTCTGAAGGTTATGGAGGACCCAGGCTGTACTTCCTGAGCGGGCGTGGGTACCGCAATCTGGTACGTACTCGTCTCATTGGCATTCGTCAGCTGAAGCTTCACCGGCTCAGTGCCAAGGTTCCTGAAGGTCACTTCGACCGGTGGCCCGGCAAGCGCTGTACTCGCCGCAAGCAATGCGGCCGCCCCACAAAGGGTTCGGGTAAATGTTTTCATCGGTATGAAGCCTCGTCTCTTCCCTGTGGTTATGGATGAGACGCCGTCATGGCAATGGCCACGGGCTGCCTGAGACGCTCCTTCGTACACAGTCATCCTCGACGACGTCCAGTGTGGTTGACGGCCATCGCGATAAAAACCTTAGCGCCCGAAGGGTCTTCAGTCGTAACAGGATATGCAAGCGCACCGCTAAACCTGCGTCAGCGCTACAGAAATTTGACGCCAAAAAATAAACATCACTGTGAAAATTTCATAACGCCATCATACCGCTTAACCCTTTTTGCAATTTTTTTATTAAAAAGATACCGATACTGGCAAAAATACATCTCGATACAATTTCACCCCGTCTATACGGGGGTCCAATCGAACAGTGCTATCAAATTGAAACCACCTGATGAAGATCGATATCTGAAAGATCCTTCATGCCAATCAATCCCATCGCGGAACTTAACTTCCTGAGGCCGCTCATAACGCCGTAACGATTTTCATGCCCCCGGGTTGTGAGAAATGACGTACAGATGAGCAGGCAGGCTTTGACGCCTCAACCTGAAACTTCTGACCGGCCAGGCGACCGTGTTCGCAACGGCTGTTCATGCAGGAGAAACGCGCCCAACACATCGTCCACGTGGTTGATTTCAAAGGTTTTTTCTACTTGAAAGAACAAGCACTGCAGCGCGCCAGGTAGCGCACTGCAATAAAGACGACGACAGATCAGGGCCTGTTTTTAATTAACGGCTTAATGCTGCCTACTTGCAGTGCATCTTCAAATGCGCTGAACAACTTACTTTATCTGCGCTTGGCGAAGTGTGCATCTGCCACGCCCCCTTGCGCCCAGAAATTGCGGTTGATCAACCCAGTTCGACGCTGGCGAACAGTGTCGGCATGATAAACACATGAGGTGATAGCGATGCGTATCAGCATCTTTGGTTTGGGTTATGTAGGTGCAGTCTGTGCAGGCTGCCTCACGGCACGTGGCCATGAAGTGATCGGTGTGGACGTGTCCGCTACCAAGATCGACCTGATCAATCACGGCAAGTCGCCCATCGTCGAGCCGGGCCTGGAAACGCTGCTGCAACAGGGTATCGCCAATGGCCGCCTGCGCGGCACCACCGACTTTGCCGAAGCCATCCGCGCCACTGACGTGTCGATGATCTGCGTGGGTACGCCGAGCAAGAAAAACGGCGACCTGGGCCTGGAGTACATCGAGTCGGTGTGCCGTGAAATCGGCTATGTGCTGCGTGAAAAGGCCAGCCGCCATACCATCGTGGTCCGCAGCACCGTGTTGCCGGGCACCGTGAAGAACGTGGTCATCCCGATTCTGGAGGACTGCTCGGGCAAACGCGCCGGCATCGACTTCGGCGTGGCGGTGAACCCGGAGTTCCTGCGTGAAAGCACCGCCATCAAGGACTATGACCAGCCGCCCATGACCGTCATCGGTGAACTGGACAGCGCCAGCGGCGACGTGCTGCAGGCCCTGTACGAGGAGCTGGACGCCCCGGTCATCCGCAAGTCGGTCGAAGTGGCCGAGATGATCAAGTACACCTGCAATGTGTGGCATGCCACCAAGGTCACGTTCGCCAACGAGATCGGCAACATTGCCAAGGCCGTGGGCGTGGATGGCCGCGAAGTGATGGAAGTGGTGTGCCAGGACAAGGCGCTCAACCTGTCCCAGTACTACATGCGCCCTGGCTTCGCCTTCGGCGGCTCGTGCCTGCCCAAGGACGTGCGCGCCCTCACCTACCGCGCCGCCAGCCTGGACGTGAAGGCGCCGCTGCTGGACTCGCTGATGCGCAGCAACGAATCCCAGGTGCAGAACGCCTTCGACATGATCGAAAGCCACGACAAGCGCAAGGTCGCCCTGCTGGGCCTGAGCTTCAAGGCAGGCACCGACGACCTGCGCGAAAGCCCACTGGTGGAACTGGCCGAACGCCTGATCGGCAAAGGCTACCAGCTCGATATCTATGACGAGAACGTGCAGTACGCCCGCGTCCACGGGGCCAACAAGGAGTACATCGAGTCGAAGATCCCGCACGTGTCCTCGCTGCTCAACGCCGACTTCCAGAAGGTGATCGACAACGCCGACATCATCGTGCTGGGCAACCGTGACGAGCAGTTCCGCGCCCTGGCTCAAAAGGCACCGGCGGGCAAACAGGTGATCGACCTGGTGGGCTTCATGAGCAAGCCAACCAGCGCCCAAGGCCGTACCGAAGGCATCTGCTGGTAACGGCCCGGCCAGGCGACGCGGGCACCTCCCCGCGCCGCCTCTACTTCTGAATTCTCCACGGATGCTGAACATGCAAAGGCTTCAGACAGTGCTGTTGCAGTGCGCCGGCTGGCTGCTCTACATGAGCCTGCTCATGCTGATCGCCCTGGCCCTGCCAGCCGACATCTTCGACGCGCAGTCCAAGCACTTCATCTTCCTGGTCGGCGCAGTCGGCATCTGGCGCTACTCCATGGGCGCCACCCATTTCATCCGCGGCATGATCTTTCTCTACGGGGTGTACCCGTACCTGCGCCGCAAGGTGCACCGCATGGGCAAGGCCGCCGCCCCCTCGCATGTGTACCTGATGGTCACCAGCTTTCGCATCGAAGCGCTGACCACCGCCCAGGTGTACAGCTCGGTGATCCGTGAAGCGATCAACTGCGGCTTCCCTACCACCGTGGTGTGCTCGCTGGTGGAGATGTCCGATGAACTGCTGGTGAAGAGCCTGTGGGCCAAGTACAACCCGCCGCCTCACGTCACCCTGGACATCGTGCGCATTGCCGGTACCGGCAAACGGGATGGCCTGGCCTACGGTTTTCGCGCCATCTCGCGCATGCTGCCGGACGAAAATGCCGTGGTGGCGGTGATCGATGGCGACACCGTGCTGGCCGACGGCGTGGTACGCAAGACCGTGCCCTGGTTCAAGCTCTACCCCAACGTCGGTGGCCTGACCACCAACGAGTTCTGCGAAGTACGCGGCGGCTACATCATGAGTGAATGGCACAAGCTGCGCTTCGCCCAGCGCCACATCAACATGTGCTCCATGGCCCTGTCCAAGCGCGTGCTGACCATGACCGGGCGCATGTCGATGTTCCGCGCCAGCGTGGTGACCGACCCCGAGTTCATCGCCGACGTGGAAAGCGACTCGCTGATGCACTGGCGCCTGGGCCGTTTCAAGTTCCTGACCGGTGACGACAAATCCAGCTGGTTCAGCCTGATGCGCCTGGGCTACGACACCTTCTATGTGCCGGACGCAGCCATCAACACGGTTGAACACCCGCCGGAAAAGAGCTTCTTCAAGGCCAGCCGCAAGCTGATGTACCGCTGGTACGGCAACAACCTGCGGCAGAACTCCCGCGCACTGGGCCTGGGCCTGCGCCGGCTGGGCCTGTTCACCGGCATCGTGCTGTTCGACCAGCGGGTGTCGATGTGGACCAGTCTGCTGGGCCTGACCGTAGCGGTGATCGCCAGCCTCAAGTTCGGCCTGGCCTTCTTGCTGGTGTACCTGCTGTGGATCGGCATCACCCGGCTGATCCTCACCATCATGCTGCTGTGCTCAGGCCACAGCGTGGGCCCGGCCTACCCGCTGATCCTCTATTACAACCAGATCATCGGCGCGCTGATGAAGATCTACGTGTTCTTCCGCCTCGACAAGCAGTCGTGGACGCGCCAGCCCACTGCCCTCAAGCGTGACCTCGCCAGCTTTCAACAATGGTTCAACACCTGGTCCTCGCGGGCCATGACCTTCTCGGCCGCCAGCATCTTCGTCGCTGTGCTGTTCATGGTCGTGTGACCCAACCCGGATCGGAACTTACAGGAACAGAGCCCCATGAATACCGCCGTGAACGTCAACGTCGTGCATGAGTCCGAAGCCCAGCGCCAGCATGCCCGGGTCCGCATCCCAGCCAAACTGCGTTTCCTCGATGCCCAGCGCCAGCCCCACGAAGTCAAGGTCGAGGACCTGTCCGCGGGTGGCCTGAGCTTCCATACCCAGCAGCCGCTGGCCGTGGGCGAGGTGCTGCGCGGGCGGCTGCAGTTCACGGTCGACAACCTCGGCTTGTCGATGGACATCGAGTTCCAGGTACGTGCCTACAACGCAGGCGACGGCCGCACCGGCGCGCAGTTCCAGAACCTGGAGCCCCGCGATATCGCCACCTTGCGCCACCTCATCACCAGCCACCTGTCCGGTGAGCTGATCACCCTGGGCGACGTGCTCAGCACCCTGCAACGCGACAACTTCACCAAGGCGCGCAAGCAGAAGGACAGCGGCAGCGGCCTGACCCCTTTTGGCCGCTTCAAGGCGGTCAGTGTGACCCTGGGTGTGTTCGTGGTGGGCATCGCCGCCTTTGGCTTTGTCGCCAAGTCGCTGTACGGCATGTACTTCGTCAGCCGCGCCGAAGCCGGCGTGGTCGCCGTGCCCGCCACCACCATCACCATGCCCCGTGACGGCACCGTCAACAGCCTGGTGCAGGCCGGCGGGCAGATCGGCAAGGGTGCGCCCCTGGCCAGCTTCACCACCAGCATGCTGGACATGCTCAAGGGCAGCCTGGACGACGCACAGCTGGAACCGGCCAAGATCGAAGAGCTGTTCGGCAAGCAGCTGTCCGGCACCCTCACCAGCCCCTGCGACTGTGTGGTCGCCCGCCAGTGGGTGGACGACGGCCAGTACGCCGCCAAGGGCCAGCCGATCTTCCAGCTGATCCCGCGCACCACCACCCCGACCGTGGAAGCACGCTTCAGCTACCGCCAGTTCGACGAGGTGAAGCCAGGCACTCGGGTCAACTTCCAGGTCGCCGGTGAAGACCAGGTGCGAACTGGCCAGATCGTCGGCAGCAGCAGCCTGAACAGCGAAGACCTGGCTGCCGACATCCGCGTGCAGATCAAACCCGACAGCGGCTTGCCGGCAGAACTGGCCGGGCGCCCGGTGGCGGTCAGCAGCGACCGTGGGCCCTCGTTGAACGGGCTGTTCGACAGCGCTCAAGCCCGTGGGTTGTAAGGGGAACGCGTGATGAACTGCATGCCGCCGTTGCAAGGGCTGTGCCCTCGCCCCTTCACCTGGTGCACGCTCGCCCTGGCCGTGACCCTGGCCGGCTGCGCGGGCCTGCCCGACCAGCGCCTGGCCAACGAAGCCCTCAAGCGCGGGGACACCGCACTGGCCGAGCGCAATTACCAGGCCCTGGCAAACCTAGGCTACAGCGATGCCCAGGTGGGGCTGGCCGACATCAAGGTGGCCACCGGCAACCCGGCGCAACTCGAACAGGCCGAGGCGACCTACCGCGCTGCCGCAGCCACCTCGCCCCGTGCCCAGGCGCGCCTGGGCCGCCTGCTGGTGGCAAAGCCCGGCAGCACCCAGGCCGAACGCGAAGAGGCGCAAACCCTGCTCAAGCTCGCCGCCCGCCAGGGCCAGGGCAACACCCTGATCCCGCTGGCGATGCTGTACCTGGTGTACCCGCAAAGCTTCCCCAGCATCAATGCGCAGAAACAGATCGACCAGTGGCGCGCCGACGGTTACCCGGAGGCAGGCGTGGCCCAGGTGCTGCTGTACCGTACCCAGGGCACCTACGACCAGCACTTGGACGAGGTAGAACAGCTGTGCAAGGCCGCATTGGCCACTGCCGACAGCTGTTATGTGGAACTGGCGACCGTCTACCAGAAACGCGGCCAGGCCGAGCAGCAGGCCGCCCTGCTCAAGCAACTCAAGTCGGCTTACGCCCGCGGCGCCGTACCGGGCACCCGGGTAGACAGCGTGGCCCGGGTGCTGGCTGATCGCAGCCTTGGCCAGACCGACGAGAAAGCCGCCCAGGCGCTGCTCGAACACATCGCCCCGGCCAACCCGGCGTCCTGGGTGAGCCTGGCGCAGTTGCTGTACGACTTCCCAGAGCTGGGCGATACCGACCACTTGCTGGCTTACCTCGAAAAAGGCCGTGATGCGCAGCAACCTCGCGCCGACCTGCTGCTGGGCCGCCTGTACTACGAAGGCAACCGCGTACCCGCCGACGCGGCCAAGGCCGAACAGCACCTGCAAGCGGCCGCCGAGGCCGGTGAGACCAGCGCCCGTTACTACCTGGGCCAGCTGTACCGCCGCGGCTACCTGGGCAACGTCGAGCCGCAGAAGGCACTGGACAACCTGCTGGCCGCCGCCCGCGGCGGGCAGAACAGCGCCGACTATGCCCTGGCCCAGTTGTTCAGCGAAGGCCACGGCGTACGCCCGCAGCCCGCCGACGCCTGGGTGTTCGCCCAACTGGCCCAGGCCAACCCTACGCCGCAGTCTGCCGAGCTGCTGCAGCAACTCGACCAGCAGCTCACGCGCGAGCAGCGCGACCAGGCCCAGCACACGCTCGCCCAGGAAACCCAGGCCCGCAGTGCCATGGCGCAAGGCGCCAACAGCATTCTGGCCCTCCAGGCCCTGCAGGGCGATGAACAAGACGAAGACGCCGAGGATTCGCTATGACGCTCAATGCCTTCATGAAAGCCGGCATCGGCCTGAGCTTCGCCCTGCTGTGGTCCTGCCCCACCCTGGCGCAGCTGACCGCCGACAAGAATTTCGGCCTGGAAGTGAAAGTCACTGGCCAGTCCGAAGACGACCGCGACCTGGGCACCCGCCCCGGTGGCGACGTCAATGGCCTGGGCCTGGACCTGCGCCCTTGGGTGTACGGCGAGCGCGGCAACTGGAGCGCCTACGCCATGGGCCAGGCGGTCACCGCTACCGACACCATTGAAACCGACACCCTGCGCCAGAACGACGACGGCACCACCACCGACACGGCTGAAGACAGCCGTCAGCCAGACAAAAGCTACCTGGCCATGCGTGAGTTCTGGGTAGGCTACAGCGGCCTCACCGCCTACCCCGGCGAGCAACTGCGCCTGGGCCGCCAGCGCTTGCGCAGCGATGACGGCATGTGGCGGGACACCAACATCGAAGCCCTCAACTGGACCTTCGACACCACCCTGCTCAAGGCCGACCTGGGCGTTGCCCAGCGCTTCAGCGAATACCGCACCGACCTCACCGAACTGGCGCCACAGGACAAGGACCGCACCCACGTCTACGGCAACATAGCCACCCAGTGGACACCTGGACACTGGGTTGGCCTGCGCGCCCACCATACCCATGACAGCGGCAGCCTGAAGCAGCCGGGTGAAACCGTTGATGCGCTGGACAAGACCCGCACCGGCGACCTGACCTGGCTGGGCCTGGAAGCCAACAGCGACGCCTACAACTGGCGCAACGATCACAGCATCAACTACTGGGGCAGCCTGACCTGGCTGACCGGTAACCGCGACACTCTCGGCAGCCGCCAGGTCGGCGACCAGCAAGTGGCCAGCGGCACCCAGCGCGGTGACGTGAATGCCTGGGCCACCGACCTGGGTATGCGCCTGCGCCTCAACCCGCAGTGGCAGGTCGGCGCCGCCTATGCGCGCGGCAGTGGTGGCGGGGACGACGGCGGCAACAATTTCGAGCAGACCGGCCTTGAGAGCAACCGCTCCAACTTCACCGGCACCCGGTCGCGCGTGCACCGCTTCGGCGAAGCGTTCCGCGGCGAGCTGGGCAACCTGCAGGCGGCCACCCTGTTCGCCTCCTGGCAACTGCGCGACGACTACGACGCCAGCTTCCTCTACCACAAGTTCTGGCGCGTGGACGGCAAGCAGAATATCGGCTCCAGCGGCATCAACGCAGTGGTCAACGACAACGGTGTGAACCGCCCGCTGGTCGATGGCGAAAAGGACCTTGGCCAGGAAATGGACGTGGTCGTCACCAAGTACTTCAAGCAAGGCCTGCTGCCGGCGTCGATGAGCCAGGCCATCGACGAGCCCTCCGCACTGGTACGCCTGCGCGCCGGGGTATTCAAGCCGGGCGATGCATACGGCAAGGAGGCGGACAGCTACATGCACCGCGCCTTCGTCGATGTGATCTGGCGTTTCTGAGGCCGCGAGGGGATTGCCATGAACCTTCATCCACATTTGCGCCACGGCCTGCTGGCCAGCGCCCTGCTGCTGGCCAGCGGCCTGGTCGCCGCCGCAGAGCCGCGCCTGCTGGCCAAGGAACTGCAGCAGGCCCGCACTTATACGGTGTCCAGCGCGCCGACCGAACCGCTGCGCATAGACCCGCCCACGCTGCCCGACCTTTCCGGCTACACCGCGCAGGCCGTGCAGAGCAAGATCGACCGCAGCCACCCGGGCAAGGTCACGGTGCGCCGCATGTTCCAGGAAGATAGCCTCAAGGAGTTCGTCGGTGGCGACAACAAGGCCGCCGAGTGGGTGCAGCGCCAGCACGGCATTCCACAGGCCATCTTCATCGATGACGGCCATGTCGACCTGGCGCAACTGAGCCGCCAGGTGCCCAGGCAGTACCTGAGCGAAGTGCAGCCGGGCGTGTACCTGGCACGCCTGCCCATCGTGGTCGGGCGCAAGGGCACGCTGGAGATCAACAGCAAGGTCAGGCAACTGCGCCTGTCCGAGGAAGGCGGTGCGTTTCTGGTGAACGACGGCAAGCTGTTCGTCACCGACACCCAGGTGACCGGCTGGCGCGAACAAAGCAACGGCCCGGCCACGTTCCGCTCGCCCAAGGCGTTTCGCCCGTTCCTGCTGTCGTGGGGCGGCACCGAGACCTACATCGTCAACACCACCATGGCCAGCCTCGGCTATGCCAAGTCCAAGTCCTACGGCGTGAGCATTTCGCAGTACACGCCCAACCTGGCCAGGCGCATGGGCCGGCCCGAGCCGACCGGCTGGATCATCGGGTCGCAGTTCAGCGACATGTGGTACGGCTTCTACTGCTATGAAACCCGCGACTTCGTGGTGAAGGACAACACCTACCGCGACAACATCGTCTACGGCATCGACCCGCACGACCGTTCCCATGGCCTGATCATTGCCGGCAACACGGTGCATGGCACGCGCAAGAAGCACGGCATCATCGTGTCCCGCGAGGTGAACGACAGCTGGATCATCAACAACAAGAGCTTCGACAACAAGCTCTCCGGGGTGGTGATCGACCGTAACAGCATCAACAACCTGGTGGCCTACAACGAGATCTACCGCAACCACACCGATGGCATCACCCTGTACGAAAGCGGCGACAACCTGATCTGGGGCAACAAGCTGGTCAACAACCGCCGCCACGGCATCCGCGTGCGCAACAGCGTGAACATCCGGCTGTACGAAAACGTCGCCATGGCCAACGGCCTGGTGGGGGTGTACGGCCATATCAAGGACCTGTCCGACACCGACCGCGACATCGCCCTGGACCCGTTCGATACCAAGGTGTCGCTGATTGTGGTGGGCGGGCAGCTGGTGGCCAACGGCTCCGGCCCGCTGTCCATCGACTCGCCGCTGTCGGTGGAGCTGTACAAGGTGGCCATGCTGGCCCCGCGCAAGGCCAGCGGTATCACCCTCAGTGGCGTGCTGGGCCAGCGCCAGGACGAAATCCTCGACCTGCTGGTGCGCCAGCAGAAGGCTGTGCTGATCGACCCGGTCGAACGCCAGGCCGAAATGATCGATTAAGGAAGCCCCGACCATGACCGCACACACCCTCAAACTGCTGGGCGTTACCTGCGCCCTTCTGGCCATCAGCCAGGGCGCGCGCGCCGACCAGGTGACGGCCCCCACCTTCACCGCCGAGCCGTGCTGCCAGCTGTGCCCCGAAGCGCACGATGCCAGCCGCTACACCACCCGCTACCAGCAGAACTTCACCACGCTGGTGCAGGCCAAAGGGGACTGGCTGTTCCGTACCCGGGAAGACCTGCGCACCGAATTCGACACTACACAGGCCGGCTACAAACGCCTGCAGCAGGTGCACGACGCCTTCAAGAAGCGCGGTGTGGAGCTGGTGGTGGTGTACCAGCCCACCCGTGGCCTGGTGAACCGCAACATGCTCGAACCGGCTGAAAAAGCCGCCTTCAACTACCAGAAGGCATTGGGCAACTACCAGGCCATGCTCAAGCGCTTTGCCGGCATGGGCTACAACGTGCCCGACCTGTCGCCCCTGACCAACGAGCAGCTGGCCGCTGCCGACCAGGGCAAGGACTTCTACTTCCGCGGCGACCAGCACTGGACCCCGTACGGCGCCGAACGCGCCGCGCGAATCGTGGCCGACACGGTGCACAAGATGCCGGCTTTCGAGGGCATCCCGCGCAAGGAATTCGAAACCACCAAGTCTGGGCGCATGGGCAAGACCGGCACCCTGCATAACGTGGCCGGGCAGCTGTGCGGCACCAGCTACGCCGTGCAGTACATGGACCAGTTCAGCACCGAGCCCAAGGGTGCCAGCGGCGATGGCGACGACCTGTTCGGCGACGAAGGCAACGCCCAGATCACCTTGGTGGGCACCAGCCACAGCGGCAAGAACTACAACTTTGCCGGCTTTCTGGAGCAGTACATCGGTGCCGACGTGCTGAACGTCGCCTTCCCCGGCGGCGGCCTTGAAGGCTCGATGATCCAGTACCTGGGCAGCGAGGAATTCCGGAAGAACCCGCCGAAGATCCTGGTGTGGGAGTTCTCGCCGCTGTACCGCCTGGACCAGGAGACCATCTGGCGGCAGATCCTCGGCCTGCTCGACGATGGCTGTGACGACCGCCCCGCGCTGATGAGCGCCAGCACTGCGCTCAAGCCTGGCCAGAACCAAGTGATGGTCAATGGCAAGGGTGGTGTGATCAAGCCCTTGGTCAACCGCAACCTGCAGATGGACGTGAAGTTCGAAGACCCGTCGGTGAAGGTGCTGCAAGCCACCCTGTGGTACCTCAATGGCCGGCACGAAGACATCAAGCTGGAAAAGCCGGAAACCTCCGATACCGACGGCCGCTTCGTGTTCCAGATGCGCGAAGACGAGGACTGGGCCGATCAAAGCCTGTTGGCCTTCGAAGTGCAGGGGCCGGAAAAAGGCACCCAGAACGTCGAGGCCAAACTCTGCAAACGCAACAACTTCGCCGGGCCTGCGCACACCGCGCAAGCCGGCCAGTGAGGCGACCATGACCCATTACACGCACATCCTGCGCCCCGCCCTGCTCGCCCTGGCCCTGTGCGGCAGTGCCGCACAGGCCGCCCTGGTACCACCGCAGGGGTACTACGAAGGCATCGAAAAGCTCAAGACCGGCACCGGCAACTTCCGCTGTGAAGCTGCGCCCAAACCCTATACCGGCGCGCTGCAATTTCGCAGCAAGTACGAGGGCTCGGACAAGGCGCGGGCCACGCTCAACCTCGACTCCGAACACGCCTTCCGCACCTCGACCGAAGCCATCACCACCCTTGAAAAAGGCGTGAGCAAGATGGTCACCCAGTACATGCGTGACGGCCGCCCGGCGCAGCTCGATTGCGCACTGACCTGGCTGGGCACCTGGGCCCGGGCCGATGCGCTGATGTCCACCCAGTACAACCACACCGGCAAGTCGATGCGCAAATGGGCGCTGGGCAGCATGAGCGGCTCCTGGCTGCGTTTGAAGTTCTCCCGTTCGCAACCGCTGGCGG
Organism: Pseudomonas sp. S36; assembly: GCF_016647875.1. Classification (NCBI taxonomy): domain Bacteria; kingdom Pseudomonadati; phylum Pseudomonadota; class Gammaproteobacteria; order Pseudomonadales; family Pseudomonadaceae; genus Pseudomonas; species Pseudomonas sp. S36. Next base: position 60,778 of record NZ_JACVVG010000028.1, read on the forward strand.
CCCACCAGGCCGAGGCCGAACTGATCGAAAAGTGGTTCGCCCGCCTGGCCGAGCAGACCGTGCGCGACTGGAGCAACCTGCCCTTGCAGAAGATCAACAACCACAGTTACTGGGCCGCCTGGTCGGTGATGGCCACTGCCGTGGCCACCGACCGCCGCGACCTGTTCGACTGGGCCGTGAAGGAATACAAGGTGGGCGCCAACCAGGTCGACGAGCAGGGCTTCCTGCCCAATGAAATCAAACGCAGGCAGCGCGCCCTGGCCTACCACAACTACGCCCTGCCGCCGCTGGCGCTGATCGCAAGTTTCGCCCAGGCCAACGGCGTGGACCTGCGCAGCGAGAACAACTTCGCCCTGCAGCGCCTGGGCGAAGGCGTGCTGGCCGGCGCCCGCGACCCGCGCCATTTCGCCGAACGGGCAGGCGAGAAACAGGACATGAAGGACCTGAAAGTGGACACCAAGTACGCCTGGCTCGAACCCTGGTGTGCGCTGTACCACTGCGTAGGCGACACCCTGCAGCGCAAGCACGGCATGCAGCCGTTCAACAGCTTCCGCATGGGTGGCGACATGACGCGGGTGTATGACCCGAAAAACTGACGCAAGCCCGTAGGCGCGGGTAAACCCGCGCCTACGGAAAGTCAAGGTAGCCCACCGCGTCTGCGTGGGGGTTTGGGGGGCGTTTGCCCTGAATGCTGTGAGCAAATTAGGAGAACCGGGATGGTCTTCTCGTCCAACGTGTTCCTGTTCCTGTTCTTGCCGATCTTTCTCGGCCTGTACTACTTGAGCGGGCAGCGCTATCGCAACCTGCTGCTGCTGGTCGCCAGCTACATCTTCTACGCCTGGTGGCGGGTGGACTTCCTGGCCCTGTTCGCCGGCGTCACCCTGTGGAATTACTGGATTGGCCTGAAGGTCGGTGCAGCCGGCGTGCGTACCAAGCCGGCACAGCGCTGGCTGCTGCTGGGCGTGGGCGTGGACCTGGCAATACTGGGCTACTTCAAGTACGCCAATTTCGGCGTCGACAGCCTCAACGCCATCGTCACCTCGTTCGGCCTGGAGCCGTTCATCCTCACCCACGTGCTGCTGCCGATCGGTATCTCGTTCTACATCTTCGAGTCCATCAGCTACATCATCGACGTGTACCGCGGCGACACCCCGGCCACCCGCAACCTGATCGACTTCGCGGCGTTCGTGGCGATCTTCCCGCACCTGATCGCCGGCCCCGTGCTGCGCTTCAAGGACCTGGTGGAGCAGTTCAACAACCGCACCCACACCCTGGACAAGTTCTCCGAAGGCTGCACCCGCTTCATGCAGGGCTTCATCAAGAAGGTGTTCATCGCCGACACCCTGGCCGTGGTCGCCGACCACTGCTTTGCCCTGCAGGCACCCACCACCGGTGACGCCTGGCTAGGGGCACTGGCCTACACCGCGCAGTTGTACTTCGACTTCAGTGGCTACAGCGACATGGCCATCGGCCTTGGCTTGATGATGGGCTTCCGCTTCATGGAAAACTTCAAGCAGCCGTACATCAGCCAGTCGATCACCGAGTTCTGGCGCCGCTGGCACATCAGCCTGTCGACCTGGCTGCGCGACTACCTGTACATCACCCTGGGTGGCAACCGCGAAGGCACCTTCAACACCTACCGCAACCTGTTCCTGACCATGCTGCTGGGTGGCCTGTGGCACGGCGCCAACTTCACCTACATCCTCTGGGGCGCCTGGCACGGCATGTGGCTGGCGATCGAACGCGCGCTGGGCATCGACACCAACCCGCAGCGTTTCAACCCGGTCAAATGGGCATTCACCTTCCTGCTGGTGGTGGTCGGCTGGGTGATCTTCCGCGCCGAAAACCTGCACGTGGCCGGCCGCATGTATGGCGCCATGTTCAGCTTCGGCGACTGGCAGCTGTCGGAGCTCAACCGCGCCCAGCTGACCGGCCTGCAGGTGGCCACCCTGGTGATTGCCTACCTCACCCTGGCGTGGTTCGGCCTGCGCGACTTCTATCGCACGGCCACCCCGGCAGCGGCCCTGCCCACCCCGGCGCAGGTCAACGCCGACGGTTCGGTGGGCGTGGACGTGACGCGGGTACTGACCCGTGTGCTGGTGCTGCTGTTGTTCGCCGCCTCGGTCCTCAAGCTTTCGGCGCAGAGCTACTCGCCGTTCCTGTATTTCCAGTTCTGAGGGGCCTCACATGACCCGCACATTACGCATCACCTATTCCCTGTCGTTTCTCGGCCTGCTGGTAGGCATGGGCGTGTGGTCCCTTGGTGGCCTGCAGGGGTTCCAGCGCACGGCACCGATGACCCTGCTGGACGGCAAGCTGGCCAAGGCCGCCGAGACGCACTACGACGCGCAGTTCCCGATCAAGCGCCTGGGCACCAACCTGTGGGCGGCCATGGATTTCAAACTGTTCAACGAGGGCCGCCCCGGTGTGGTATTGGGGCGCGACCAGTGGCTGTACAGCGACGAGGAATTCAAGCCCGTAGCTGGCGCCGAGCAACGGATGCAGGACAACCTGGCACTGATCCGTGGCGTGCGCGACACCCTGCAGCAACAGGGCAGCCAGCTGGTACTGGCGATCGTACCGGCCAAGGCGCGGGTGTATGACGAGTACCTTGGCAAGCAACGCCCGGCCAGCCTGCACGACGACCTGTACAACCGCTTCCATGCCAGGGCGCGCCAGGCCGGGGTGTTTGCCCCAGACCTGATGGCGCCGCTGGAACAGGCCAAGGCCCGCGGCCAGGTGTTCCTGCGTACCGACACCCACTGGACACCGATGGGCGCCGAGACCGCAGCCCAGGCCCTGGCCGAAGCGGTCGGCCGCCAGCACCTGCTCGAAGGCGAACAACAGGCCTTCGTTACCGAAGCCGGCCCCACCGCCCCGTACAAGGGCGACCTGACCAATTTCCTGCCACTGGACCCGCTGTTCAGCAACCTGCTGCCGGCACCCGACACCCTGCAGCAGCGCACCACGCGCCCGGCGCAGGCCGAAGCACAGGGCGATGACGCGCTGTTCGCCGACACCCGCATTCCGGTGGCCCTGGTGGGCACCAGCTACAGCGCCAACCCGCACTGGAATTTCCTGGGGGCCCTGCAGCAGGCGCTGCGCAGCGACGTGGCCAACTACGCCGAAGACGGCCACGGGCCGCTGGTGCCGATGCTCAAGTATCTGCAAAGCGACGCGTTGCGCAATGCCCCGCCGCAAGTGGTGGTGTGGGAATTCCCCGAGCGTTACCTGCCGATGAAAACCGACCTCAGCCGCTTCGATCCGCAGTGGATCGCGCAGCTGAAGAACACCCGCAAGTCCGAAGCAAACCTGGCCATGTCGTCCACCCGGACGCACCACTGATAGAGAGGAAACCGCACATGACTCCTAAAACTTCCATTGCCAAGGCCCTCACCCTCGCAGCTGGCCTGTCCCTGGCATCACTGCAGGCCTTCGCCGGCGCCGACGCCGCCCTCTATGGGCCGAGCGCGCCAAAAGGCTCTACCTTCGTACGCCTGTTCAACGCCGCCAGCGCACCGGCTGCCGCCAGCGTCGGCAACACCCAGATCAAGCAGGTGGGTGCCCAGGCCAGCAGCGATTTCAGCTTCCTGCCAGGCGGTGACTACACCGCGCAAGTCGGCGGCAAGCAGGTGCCCGTGCAACTGGCCTCCGACAAGTACTACACCCTGGTCAACAGCGGTACCGGCAACCCACAGCTGGTCGAGGAGCCGCCGTTCAAGAACAAGCAGAAGGCCCTGGTACGCGTGCAGAACCTGAGCGACCAGTCACTCACCCTGAAAACCGCCGACGGCAAGACCGAAGTGGTCAAGCCGGTGGCCGCCCACGGCCGTGGCGAACGGGAAATCAACCCGGTCAAGGTCAACCTGGCGCTGTACCAGGGCAGCAACAAAGTGGGTGACGTGAAACCCGTCGCCCTGGAGCGCGGCGAAGCGGCCGTGCTGTACGTCACCGGTTCCGGCAGCGCGCTGTCGCCGGTCTGGGTCACCCGCCCGGTATCGGGCAACTGATTTCAACTACCCCTCGATGACTAGTGGAGAAACACGATGATCCCGGTAATTCTTTCTGGTGGTAGCGGTTCGCGCCTATGGCCCCTGTCGCGCAAGCAGTTCCCCAAGCAGTTTCTGGCCCTGACCGGCGAGCACACCCTGTTCCAGCAAACCATCGAACGGCTGGTGTTCGAAGGCATGGATGCGCCCATCGTGGTCTGCAACAAGGACCACACCTTCATCGTGCAGGAGCAACTGGCCGCGCTGTCGCTGCAGACCCAGGGCATCCTGCTGGAGCCATTCGGGCGCAACACCGCGCCTGCCGTGGCCATGACCGCCATGAAGCTGGTGAATGAAGGCCGTGACGAGCTGATGCTGGTACTGCCAGCCGACCATGTGATCGATGACCAGAAGGCCCTGCAACGCGCGCTGGCCCTGGCCACGGTAGCCGCCGAACGTGGCGAGATGGTGCTGTTCGGGGTGCCGGCGACCAAGCCTGAAACCGGCTATGGCTACATCCGTTCCAGCCAGGATGCCTTGTTGCCCGAAGGGGTGGCGCGGGTGGCCCAGTTTGTGGAAAAGCCCGATGAAAAGCGCGCTGCCGAGTTCGTTCAGGCCGGTGGCTACTTCTGGAACAGCGGCATGTTCCTGTTCCGTGCCAGCCGCTTCATCGAAGAACTGAAAAAGCACGATCCCGACATCTACGACACCTGCATGCTGGCCTTGGAACGCAGCCAGGCCGATGGCGACACGCTGAGCATCGATGAAGCCACCTTCGCCTGCTGCCCGGACAACTCCATCGACTACGCGGTGATGGAAAAAACCCGGCGCGCCTGCGTGGTGCCGATCTCGGCCGGTTGGAGCGACGTGGGTTGCTGGTCGTCGCTGTGGGATGTGCACGACAAGGACGACAACGGCAATGTCACCAAGGGCGACGTGATGGTGCAGGACAGCCACAACTGCATGATCCACGGCAATGGCAAGCTGGTGTCGGTGATCGGCCTGGAGAACATCGTGGTGGTCGAGACCAAGGACGCCATGATGATCGCGCACAAGGACAAGGTTCAGGGCGTGAAACAGATGGTCAAGTCGCTGGACGAGCAGGGCCGCAGCGAAACCCAGAACCACCTGGAAGTCTATCGCCCGTGGGGCTCGTACGATTCGGTAGACATGGGCGGCCGCTTCCAGGTCAAGCACATCACCGTGAAGCCGGGCGCCAGCCTGTCGTTGCAGATGCACCACCACCGGGCGGAACACTGGATCGTGGTGTCCGGCACCGCCGAGGTCACCTGTGACGAGAAGGTATTCCTGCTGACCGAGAACCAGTCCACCTACATCCCGATCGCCTCGGTACACCGCCTACGCAACCCCGGCAAGATCCCGCTGGAGATCATCGAGGTGCAATCGGGCAGCTACCTGGGCGAGGACGATATCGAGCGTTTCGAGGACGTGTATGGGCGTACCTCGGTGGCGGCAGAGGGCGCGACCGGCCTGGGTTGATGGGGCCGGTGTAGGCGCCGGCTTGCCAGCGATGGGCTCGAACGGGTCAAGGCAGTGACTGCCGCCGTTTTGAGCCCATTCCCATTTCACGCTACGATGCTCAGACCCCGCGCAACTCAGGTCTGCATCCCCATGATCATCGGCGCCCTGCTCATCCTTACCTGGCTGGTACTGCTGCTGCGCTACCCGGCCAAGGCATTGCCGATCTCTCTGGCGGCCGTTGGTGGGCTGGGGCTGGTGGCGCTGTTCGTCATCTGGCAGGACAGCCGCGAGGCGTCGCAACTGGCGCGGGTAGACCTGCGGCTGGTCCATGCACCTGCCCAATGCCCGGCCGACCGCCCATTGCAGGTCACAATCCGCAACGACAACACGGTGCCGCTCACCGAACTGCGCTGGCGGGTGGCCGCCTATGCGCCGGGCGACACCGTCAACCTTGCCGAAAATACCTACAACGCACCGCGCTACCGTGGCCCTGGCGAACTGCAGGCGGGTGCCCACTGGAGCGACTGCCTGCCATTGCCCCCGCTGCGCGCAGGCTACCGTGCGCAAACCCTGGAATTCCGCGCCGAGCACCTGCAAGGCACCTTCGCCAACTAACCGCCCCTGACCAAAGGCTCTGCCATGCCCACCGTTCTGATCACCGGTTGTTCCAGCGGCATCGGCCGCGCCCTGGCCGATGCCTTCCACGATGCCGGCCATGAGGTGTGGGCCACCGCCCGCAAACCTGAAGACGTTGAACGCCTGGCCGCTGCAGGTTTTACCGCCAGGCCGCTGGACGTCAACGACCCGCAGGCACTGACCCGGCTGGCCGAGGAGCTGCCCACCCTCGATATCCTGATCAACAACGCAGGCTACGGCGCCATGGGGCCCCTGCTAGATGGTGGGGTAGACGCCATGCAGCGCCAGTTCCAGACCAATGTGTTCGCGCTGGTGGGGGTAACCCGCGCGTTGTTCCCGTTGCTGCGCCGGTCCAGAGGCCTGGTAGTCAATATCGGCAGTGTGTCGGGTGTGCTGGTGACGCCGTTCGCCGGGGCTTACTGCGCCTCCAAGGCCGCCGTGCATGCGCTGACCGACGCCCTGCGCCTGGAGCTGGCGCCGTTCGGCGTTCGGGTCATGGAGGTGCAGCCCGGTGCCATCGCGTCGCAGTTTGCCAGCCATGCGCAACACGAGGCTGAGCAATTGCTGGCACCGGCGTCGCCGTGGTGGCCGTTACGTGAGCAGATCCAGGCCAGGGCCCGTGCTTCCCAGGACAGACCCACCCCTGCGGCGAGCTTTGCCCAGGGTGTGCTGGCGGCAACGCGGCGCTCGCCTGTGCCGGTGCTGGTCAGGCTCGGCAATGGCAGCACCGCCCTGCCGCTATTGGCGCGAGTGCTGCCGCGGCGGCTGCTGGACTGGGTGTTGCGCAAACGGTTTGGGTTGTTGCGCGGGCTTTGAGGTAGGACGTGGTTTATGTGGTGGCGCGCGGATCGAGCGCCGCCCGCGCGGCGCATCGCGAGCTGCGCTCGCTCCTACGTT